>NZ_JBMLRC010000155.1:0-4495 GCF_049241225.1 Emticicia sp. | reverse complement strand
AGTCGCTCGCCGATGGTGCAGTTTGCCAAGCAATTAGATTATCTGTTGGGTTATCCGCACGGTTGCGTTGAGCAGACCGTTTCAAAAGCTTTCCCGCAATTATATTTTGCCGATTTCACGAAAACAATTGCAAAGAATTCAAGAGCTTTAAACTTTAATAAAAACTCCCCTTCAGGGGTTGGGGGTGGCGAAAATGACTGGAACCCACAGTTCAATGTGCAGGCGGCTATTCGTAAGGTAGAAAGTATGCAATTGGCCAATGGTGCAGTAAGTTACTGGCAAGGTGGCGACAGCGAAAGTTGGTGGGGAACTGCCTTTGCGGCACATTTCTTATTGGAAGCTAAAAAGGCTGATTATGAAGTAAATGAGACAAATCTAAATCGAATGTTGGATTATCTGACTACTAAAACGTCGATGCAAGATTTGACCGAAACCGACTATGTTTATAACGAAACAGGTACTTGGACAACTCGCACAATTGCACGCCACGAAATGATTTATTCGCTTTATACACTCGCAATGGCAGGAAAAGCCAATCAGCCAGTGATGAATTATTACAAGGCCAATCAAACTTTACTGACAACCGATGAGCGATATATGCTCGGTGCAAGTTTTGCCCAAATCGGTGACGAAGGTAGTTTCAAACAACTTTTACCGAAAGATTATGTGATAGAAAATACCCAAAAACAAACAGGTGGAAGTTTTGCATCGCCCATCAGAAATTTGGCTATTTCGTTGAACAGTTTGGTAGAATCCGACCCCGAAAACCTGCAAGTACCGAAATTGGCACGCATACTTTCGCAAGCCATCAAATCAACGCCTTATCTTTCTACGCAAGAATCGGTGTTTAGTTTCTTGGCTTTGGGTAAAATTGCCAAACGTACGGGCGAGTCGAGTGTAACAGCTTCATTATCAGTTGATAACAAGATTTTAGCGAATTTCGCAGGAACAGATTTAAACATCGAAAAAGGTATTGCAGGAAAATTGGTCAATATTTCGGCCAAAGGAAAAGGCGGCTTGTATTATTTCTCACAACAAGAAGGATTGAGTGCCACAGGAAGCTACACCGAAGAAGATAATTTCTTGAAAGTTCGCCGACAATTCTTAACCCGAAATGGCGAGCCGATTTCTGGAAGCCTGAAACAAAATCAGTTAGTTGTTGTAAAAGTAAGCGTAAGCAGCACACTTGGCACACCAGTTGAAAATGTAGTTGTAACCGATATGCTACCAGCGGCATTTGAAATTGAAAACCCTCGTCTGAACGAAGACCGCAACATGACTTGGATTAAAAATGCCTCAACGCCTCAACATTTCGATATTCGTGATGATAGAATCAATTTCTACACCACAGCCGATGCCACCGAAAAGACTTTCTATTATTTAGTAAGAGTTGTTTCTCGTGGTAAATTCATTCTCGGCCCAGTTTCAGCCGATGCCATGTATAATGGAGATTACCGCAGTTATAGCGGTGGGGGGAATGTGGTAGTGGAGTAAAAAATCAAAAACAAATCCCTCGAAATTCATTTTGAGGGACTTGTTTTTTGCGGCAGCACTTCCGAAAAATACCTGTTCTACTAAACAGGTATTTTTACGCTTATAGAGATAGTAATAAAAATCAAACTTTGCGGAGGCGTATGCAGAAAAGCCTTCAACAGAGTATGCAAAAAACTATCTTTATCAAACCAATGGCAACTCCACTTTCGCTCTACGTACCTATCAAACAAGATAAAGTTTCACAGGCAGCAGCACAAAAGCTTTATGATGATTTTTTATCAATCGTTACGCCAATTCTTAGCGACATTCAAATCGTGCATTACGCTCGCTTAGTTTTGATACCTAATCCAACGGGCGAAGGAATCAATGCCATCATGCTCGTAACAACTTTTGATGGAGCAATGAATCCATACCTCAGTACATTCTGGAATACAGGTCCAGGATTCAAAGAGTTGGTTAACGCTATTGCAGCGATTGCCCTTAACCCGCCAAATTTACCAATCGTGACTTTAAACGCCTTCGAAAACTTTATTAATAGCAATAACCTTAGTCAACCGACTAATTTTTATCAAGCCTATCCAAATACGGTTCTTCAGATTTTAGGCTAATAATTTTCAAAGAAATAGCTAACTGGGCTGACAAACACACGCTTGCGTTTGTCAGCTTTGTTATTCTTCACATATAAAAATAATACCTAAATGGCGGCAACTCCCGACCCTTCGAATATCCAAGGTTTTATACTTAGAGGATACACCCACCCCTATTCTTGTCATTTGCTTTTTAGCTTCAAAGCCAGTGGTGTAACGTTTAACTCTAAAGCTTTTTTCTCTGATTTGTACCCAAAAGTACAGTCAGGCTCTGATTGGGGCAATAATAAGCCTTTATCAATGCTCAACATTGGCATTAGCTTTTTGGGATTACAAATGTTAGGTGTGGCAGCTTCAACAAATAGCCACTTCCCAACTGAATTTCAAGAAGGTCCGTGGTCAACGGGTTCTCAAATGTCGCTTGGTGATTTTGATAGTAGTGCCCCGAGCAATTGGTGGAATCAGAAGTTTGCGAGCGAAGACGTACACTGCATTGTGCATACGTATGGGCTTACGCAAAGCGATTTAGACCAAATTATCACTTTTGTAACAACTTCAGCCACTGCCAACGGCCTCACTGAATTACTCCCGCTCAACGATGGTGATGGCAGGCTATATCAGTCAATAGTAGAAAATGACCCCGCAAAAATACATTTTGGGTATGTTGATGGCATCTCTGAGCCATCATTGGCTTACCCGAACGATGGGTCTAAAAACCAACAAAACTTAGATAATTTTCTAATCGGTTATCCAACAAACTCTGTCTCGGACCCTGGGCCGGTTGCTTTCAATTCAAAAAAGCCAGACTTAGAATCTCAGTTTGCTTTTGATGGCTGCTACAATGCTTTCAGAGTTTTGTACCAAGATGTAGCGGGTTTTGATAATTTTCTGACTCAACAAGCTACTGCCAATGCTTCAACGTTATCTTATTTAGGTAAAAATCAGGCAGAACTCGAAGAATGGTTTGCGGCAAAATTAGTAGGACGCTGGCGAAACGGCTCGCCGCTCATGCTTAGCCCAGATAACCCCGACCCAGCCACTGCCCACGCCGAAGATTTTGGTTATGCCAGTACCGACCCGAGCATATCTCCTGGTTATCAGGATGTCCCGAGTAGTTTTAGGTGTCCATTTTCGGCACATACCCGTGTAACGAACCCACGAGACCAACAACTGAATGCCTCACAAGGAGAAGGTATTTATGGCCCACCGAGAATCATTCGTAGAGGAATGCCTTACGGTGAAGAGTTGGTTGCAGGAAAAAATGATTCGGCCGATAGAGGATTGATTGGTTTGTTTTTTTGCGGAAGTATCGCTCGCCAATTTGAAAAACTATACGGCTGGATGAACTATAATAATTTTAGTCCAAAACAAGACTATTCGGTGCAAAATCCACCACAAGATGCACTCTTGGGCGATAGACCATCAGTAGCCAACAGCACAGATTTTCCTGGGGTTGTGAACTCGTTTACGATTCCGCTCGAAAACAATAATACGCAACTTCCGCCACTCACTATCAATACTTTACCATTGTTTATCGAAACCCGTGGAACGGCTTATTGCTTACTGCCAAGCCTTAAATCGATTCAGTATTTGGCTACGGGCGTGATGCCAAGCTCTTGAGAAAACCGATACTCGGTGACTTCGGCTCCGCTCAGTCACCGAGTATTTTCTCAGAAACTCACACTAAAGCTCAACTTTGCATTGAATGGAGTTCCAGGCGTAAAATGAATTTCTTCGACTGAGTTTAGTTCATTCTGTAAACGGCTTTCGGTGGCAAATTGGGTTTCTTTCCATTTTGTATTAAAGATATTTTGGATGGAAAGCCCAATCGAGTAACGATTCTTGCTATAGTTCAATAAAGCATCACTCACAAAATACCCTTTTGCTACGATGCTGTTATCTTCGTTGGCAGGTCTATCGCCTACATAACGATAACGCAGACTTCCGCTGAAACCTTTGTTATTTTTGAGTGTTAAACCTCCAATGCTTGTCCATTTTACGGCCAAAGGAATGAGGTTCTGTCCTTCGGTTTCGCCGATGGCTCTTGGTTTGGCATAATTTACATCGGCATCAAAAAACAAGTTTTTTGTAAGCTGATAACGCATAGAAATGTCAAAACCACTTCTTTTTGATTGACCAGAAGGTTCAACCACACCCGCATCGCCTACATATACAAACTCTTGATTGAGCCACAGATACCAATAAGCTGCGTTGATAACCATCTTCGGGAAAGGCTTCCAGATTGTACCTAAATCTGAACCATAAGCAGCGGGGAGAATCTCCAAACCGTTTTTCTCGATAACCGCACGGGTATCATTTGAGTGAAATCCTTTGCCTAAATTCAAATAAAACTGTAAGTTTTTATTCTTGGTATAATACAAATTCAGTTTAGGCGAAACGATGGAAGCATTGGC
>NZ_JBMLRC010000154.1:24443-25745 GCF_049241225.1 Emticicia sp. | reverse complement strand
AGCAAAAGCGTGGCAAACGTACAGCAAGTCGGCAGAAATTATCCAAGATTTACATGAGTGGTAGTTTCTGATTTGCGATATGGTTTCTTTTTGTGATGAAGCGTAGAAAAGTTAAATCAACTAAATAACAAGCTGATTATAAGAGTTTTTCAGAGAAATAATCAACTTTTCCACAATTGTATCCACTTGCTAATATTTGGTGTAGTGTAAACGGTAGCGTGTCAAGTTTGGTACACTTTTTAGGCTAACATAGTCAGAGTAGAATTTTTTCAAATATTGAAAGGATTTACGTGCTTTCTTGTTTTCCATGAACGACGGGTACCGAGCTATCAATCTTTAGATAGCTCGGTCTCTTTTTATCCTAAATATCGTTTTCTGAGTAGGTGCATCATATATACATTTATCGCCCATTGGTCAGCTACTGGTTGTTTGGTATATGGTAAAGTCGGCAAATAATTTGGTGGGCCAAATTCAGTCAAAATAGTCATAGTTTCGCCTGCCTTCATTTTTCTTTCAAGAACTTTATCCCACCAAGCAAGATGTGCTTTTACAGCACTTTCCCATTCGGGAGCTCTTGGGTCATTGACTTGTGGGCCTTCTTGGTGCCCTATGCGGGCGTGTAAGTGTTCTACTCGTTCCAGTGCTATCGCCACGGTCTCAGTTTGGTCTTCGAGCAACGACTCATGTACATTGCACCAGTGAGAAATATCAAGTGTTAGGTGTAATGCGGGGTTTTTCTCAATAAAATTTCGAGTAATATGAGCTGCAAACAAGATTCGGCCTCGGTGAGTTTCGTGGCAAATCTTTATTCCAGTCTTGGCAGATACTTCGGTTGTATGGTCAATGAAAAGTTTACTTTGCTCGTACGTGAAAAAATCTTTCCCACTATGACAATTGATATACAAAGGCCTCTTGGCCGACTGCGTTGAGGCGGCATTAATGGCTTTTTTGAAACTTTCGAGGTTTATGGCGGGGTCTTTATGGCCAGAACCGCATAGGTAGCCAATTTCTAAATCATGCTTTTCAAGTGCTGCAAAAAGTTCTTTTTGGTCTTTGGTTTCGTTTGGCCACCACATTTCAATGCCATCATAGCCTTCCTTCTTGGCAGCAGCACAAAAGGCATCGAGCGAACCACTCCAGCCCCAGTTAGTAGCCATTATCTTTAGTTGAAATTTGGGGTCAACATCTGATACCAAAGGTTTTTCTTGTGCCAGCGTTTCGACCGACGAAAGCAATGCACTCGTAGCAGTTAGATTTATAAATTCTCGACGTTTCATATATTTAATTATGAATGAGTGAATA
>NZ_JBMLRC010000154.1:15935-24343 GCF_049241225.1 Emticicia sp. | reverse complement strand
GGGTGGGGCTGTTTTTATCGTCGTTTTAGTAGCGTTAAATATTATTTTTCCTCCAAAAGTAAATGTTCCATATTCTACCCTCATTACCGATAAAAAAGGAGAAATCTTACATGCTTTTTTGAGTAAGGATGAAAAATGGCGAATGTTTGTAGAGTTGAAAGAAATAACGCCCACGCTCCGAAAAGCTATTTTGGCAAAAGAAGACAAGTATTTCAATTATCATTTTGGGGTAAATCCTGTAGCTATTTTTCGAGCAGCTTTCAATAATATTACCAAAAATCGAAGAACTTCGGGGGCGAGTACAATCACGATGCAGGTGGTAAGAATGTTGAACCCCGATGAGCGAACGTACTGGAATAAAATCTCCGAAATCCTTCGAGCAATTCAACTCGAAATCTTCTATTCTAAAGACGAAATCCTGCAAATGTATCTCAATCTGGTGCCTTATGGCTCAAATATCGAAGGTATCAAGTCGGCTTCGTATTTGTATTTTCAGAAATCACCCGATAGATTAAGTTTAGCCGAAGTAACTACGTTGGCAATCATTCCCAATCGCCCAACAAGTTTGCGATTGGGAACAAAAAATCCATTAATCGTTGAAGAACGCAATAAATGGCTAAAACGATTTCAACTAGCAAAAGTATTTGATAATCAGTTGATTAGCGATGCTTTGCGAGAACCATTAACGGTTGCTCGGCATGAAGCACCGAAAGATGCCCCGCATTTATCACTAAGGCTTAAAAAACAGTTTACCGATGAGGCCATTATTCATTCGAGCGTCAGCAAAGCCACGCAAACTAAAGTCGAGCAGATGGTGGCAAATTATGTAAATCGGACAAGGGCTATGAATATCAATAATGCGGCAGTTTTGGTAATCAATAACGAAACGATGCAAGTGGAGGCATACGTTGGTTCGGCAGGATTCAATGATAAACTCGACGGTGGACAAGTAGATGGTGTGCAGGCTATTCGCTCACCAGGAAGTGCTTTAAAGCCACTTTTGTATGCTACCGCTTTCGATAAAGGAATCATTACGCCTAAAAATATCATCAACGACGTACCGACAAATTTTAATGGTTTTGAACCAGAAAATTTTGACCGAAAGTTTAACGGAAAAGTATCGGTCGAGTTTGCTTTGGCCAATTCGTTGAATATTCCAGCGGTAAAAGTGGTAAAAGATTTAAGCAAAACAACGCTCATTGAGCAACTCAAGAAAGCTGATTTTCAGACAGTTAAAAAACAAGAAAAAGATTTAGGGCTTTCAATCGTACTTGGTGGTTGTGGTGTAACGCTCGAAGAAATGACACAACTTTACGCTGCCTTTGCTAATAATGGAAATTGGAAGAAGCTCAACTTCATTACCCCCCTCTCCAGTCGGAGAGGGGCTGGGGGTGAGGTGCTTATTTCCCCATCAGCTACTTATCTAATTACCGAAATTTTGGCTCAAATTAAACGCCCAGATTTGCCTAATAATTTTGATTATACTTATCGTTTACCAAAAATTGCTTGGAAAACAGGTACATCGTTTGGTCGTCGTGATGCTTGGAGTATTGGCTATAATAAAAAATATACGGTTGGTGTTTGGGTTGGAAATTTTTCGGGCGAAGGCGTTCCCGAATTGAGTGGAGCAGAAATTGCTACGCCACTGCTTTTTCAGATTTTCAATACGATTGATTATAATACTTCGAGCGTTTGGTTTCGTCAGCCAAAGGAAGTTGTATCTCGCCAAGTTTGTGCCGAGTCAGGCGATTTGCCGAGCGAATATTGCAGCAACAAAATCTTAGATTATTCTATCAAGAATATTTCGCACACACGTAAATGTACGCACCTCAAGAAATTCTACGTAAACCTTTCAGAATCAATGAGTTATTGCACACAGTGCTTGCCTATAGATGGATATAAAGAGAAACTTTACAGCAATCTCGCTCCCGAATTGCTTAGTTTTTATGAATTAAAACATATTCTTTACGAAAAGATTCCGACCCATAATCCGAATTGTACGAGGTTTTTCAAAACAGCTAATAATGCACCGATTATTACCAATCCGAATAATGGAAGTGAATATTATCTGAACCAAAATGATACGCAACAAATGCAGTTAGCCTGCCAAACTGCGAATGATGTGCGAGAAGTATATTGGTACATCAACGACCGACTATTACAAAAAACATCAGCTAATAAGCCAGTTTTTTTTACACCAAGTCTCGGTAAACTCAAAATATCTTGCACTGATGATAAAGGCAGAAGTAGTAGTATTTCGGTAATGGTGAAAGAAGAGTAAACAAAAAGGCTTCCCTTACGAGAAGCCTTTTTTGTTATATTACTTAGAAACTAATTAAGCTTCTGCCTCAGCATCTGTTGATTCTGCTGCTGCATCTTTTTTCTTAGAAAGTTTCTTTTTCTCGCCTTCTACCATTGCATCTTTCAATGCAGAAAGAGCTGAAAGGTCGCCAAGAGTTGATTTCTCTTCAGGAGCAGATGCTGCTACTTCTTTTCCACCTTTTTTCTTAGCTTCTTTTGGAGCTTCTTCTTTTGGAGCTTCCCAAGTTTTAGAGTGAGAAAGCATGATTTTCTTCTCTTCTTTGTGGAATTCCAATACTTGGAATGTCAATTTCTCACCAACTTCAGCTACTGTTCCGTCAGCTTTAGCTAAATGCTTCAACAAAGCATAACCTTCGATTCCGTATGGAAGCTCAAGTGTTGCTTGTTTGTCATTTTTAGAGATAATTGTACACTCTTGGTCTGAACCTACTGTGAAGATATGCTCAAATGTATCCCAAGGATTTTCTTCTAAGTGTTTGTGGCTAAGAGCTAAACGACGGTTCTCGCCATCTAATTCTAATACCATTACTTCAAGAGCATCACCAACTTTCACGAAGTCAGATGGGTGTTTGATTTTCTTAGTCCAAGACAAGTCAGATACGTGAACTAAACCATCAATACCTTCTTCTAATTCTAAGAAAATACCGAAGTTAGTCATGTTACGTACAGTACCAGTGTGTTTTGTGTTCACTGCATACTTGTTGATAAGGTCTTGTTTAGTCCAAGGGTCTTCAGTCAATTGCTTGATACCCAATGACATTTTACGCTCGTCACGGTCAAGAGTCAATACAACAGCTTCAATTTCGTCACCGATTTTCAAGAAATCAGATGGGTTACGTAAGTGTTGTGACCATGACATTTCTGAAACGTGGATTAAACCTTCAACACCTGGTTTCAATTCTAAGAAAGCACCGTAATCAGCGATGTTTACGATTTTTCCTTTAACTCTTGAACCGATTGATAATTCAGCAGCCAAAGAATCCCAAGGATGAGACTCCAATTGCTTCATACCTAGCGAAATACGTTTCTTGTCTTCGTCAAAGTCTAAAACTACAACTTTGATACGTTGGTCAAGTTTCAATAATTCGTTCGGGTGGTTGATACGGCCCCAAGAAATATCAGTGATGTGTAATAAACCATCTACGCCACCAAGGTCAATGAATACTCCGAAGTTAGTGATGTTTTTAACCACACCTTCCAATACTTGTCCTTTCTCAAGGTTAGTAAGGATAACCTGACGTTGTGTTTCGAGGTCTTTCTCGATAAGAATTTTGTGTGAAACTACTACGTTATCGTTAGTATGGTTGATTTTCACAACCTTAACTTCCATTTTCTTACCAACGAAAATATCAAAGTCACGAATTGGTTTCACGTCAATTTGTGAACCTGGCAAGAATGCCTCAATTCCATAAATATCTACAATCAAACCACCTTTTGTACGGCGTTTTACCAAAGCGTCGATAATTGCATCTTCAGTAAATGATTTTTCGATGTTGCTCCAAGCAGTCAATACTCTTGCTTTTTTGCGAGAGATAACCAATTGGCCCATTGCATCTTCTTGTTTTTCGATGAAAACTTCCACTGTATCACCTACTGCAAGGTTAGGAAGGTCACGGAATTCAGAAGTCGAAACTAAACCGTCTGATTTAAAACCGATGTTAAGCAATACTTCACGGTCAGTGATACCCACTACCGTTGCCATTACTACATCTTTTTCTGTTACATTAGCAAGCGTCTCTGAGTAGAGTGCTTCTAATTTTGCTTTTTCGTCGGCTGAGTAGCCTCCGCCAATACCTCTTTTGGTGACCTTATCCCAGTCGAAATCTGCAATTTGTGCTGCCATAATATGTTGATTTTTAGCTCTTTATACATCAACCCGTCGAGCTGCCCGTGTTGAAAATTGTTAAAAATAAAGTATTCCTTTGCAAAAAGGAGTGCAAAATTACTAAAATTTCTGTAAAAACAACCTTTTCAAGTCGAATATTTTTACTTAAAAAGCTGATTTTCAACGAAAAATATGGATTGAGTGTAGTTTTTTCTGATTGCTGGAGAAAAGAAGCTAAACAAGAGACAAAAGAATGCAATTACGCTGAATTGAATTCTTTTTTACAGTCTAAAACCTCTTGTCTTTTGTCTAATGCCCGCAATTAGTAGTTTTTTCTCACATTTCATATCTCATATCTCACATCACAGCTATCTTTGCGGAAAAAGCAAAAATTGTGGTAAAAAACTATCCTTTATATTCGCACGAATACTTCATGGCAAAAGCCCTCGATTTGGCTATTCAAGCGGGTGAAGCTGGCGAAATACCAGTCGGAGCAATCGTAGTGGCTGGTGGAAGTAAAATTATAGGTAAAGGAAGCAACCAAACCGAACAGCTAAATGATGTAACCGCCCACGCCGAAATCATAGCCATAACTGCCGCAACTCAATTTTTGGGAGCAAAATATTTGAAAGATTGTACACTCTACGTCACACTTGAGCCGTGTGTGATGTGTGCAGGAGCATTACATTGGTCGCAGATTGACCGCATAGTTTTCGGAGCATCTGATACTAAAAGGGGGTTTAATCGAGTAAGTCCGTCGATCCTTCACCCCAAAACGAGTGTTGTAAAAGGCATTTTAGAAACCGATTGCGAAATGCTTCTAAAGAATTTTTTCAAAGGTTTGCGAACATAAAATTAAAAGTTAGCGTTTACGGTTTAGTATTGATAAGTAGTCCACAGTCAATAGTCGACAGTCCACAATGGTATAAAGTGTTTATTAGTAATGGTTTACACAAATACTGATGTCGTTTATTTTCAATCATCTGCTTACAAATAGCGTAGCATAAAATTATCATCTAATATATTAAATTTTATTTCAAAAATGGCATATACACTCGAACCCCTACCGTATGCAAGTGACGCTTTAGAGCCACACTTCGACAAAGCGACCATGGAAATTCACCATGACCGTCATCACCAAGCTTATGTAACAAACCTCAACAATGCAATTGCTGGTACAGAAATGGAAAGCCTTTCATTGAAAGAGTTATTAGCAAATATTAGTAAATATCCAGCACCAGTTCGTAACAACGGTGGCGGACATTTCAATCACGATTTATTCTGGAATATTCTTTCGCCAAACGGTGGAGGCGAACCTTCAAGTACATTGGGTGCCGCAATCGACGAAACTTGGGGTTCATTGGCTAATTTCAAAGAAGAATTTAAAAAAGCAGCAATCGGCCGTTTTGGTTCAGGTTGGGCATGGCTTTGTGTTGATGACCAAGAAAAACTTTTCATCACATCAACTCCAAATCAAGATAATCCTTTGATGGATGTAGCCGAGAAAAAAGGTATTCCAGTTTTAGGTTTAGATGTTTGGGAACACGCATATTATTTAAAATTCCAAAACAAACGCCCAGATTATATTGATTCGTTCTGGAATGTTGTTAATTGGGAAGAAGTACAAAAACGTTATTCAAATGCGAAAAGAGTAATTCCAAACGCATAATTTTATAGGACGACGTACATAATAGGGGTAGGTTTTGGCAACAAAATCTACCCCTATTGTTTTTTGTTTTATTCTATTATTTGAGTGTTAACATTTGCCAAAAAATAAATAAACAAAATTTATTTCATTAATTTTACGACTTAATACTTAGTTTTGTGTTTTAATCAACGCCATTTTATTCATAGGCAGCTTCAAAATGAATCTAAAAAAACAACTCATTCATTCGATAAGTAAACTTTCTCTTTTTGTTTTTATTGGCCTTTTAGGGTTTTCTAATGTTTATGCACAAAGTGTTGATGAACTATCAGATGACCAAATTCAGCAGTTCATGAAACAAGCTCAAGAGAGCGGAATGACAGAAGAACAACTCATGGCAGCGGCGGCAGCTAAAGGCTTTGGAGCAGCAGATATTTCTAAGTTCAAAGAACGAATGACAAAACTTCAAGCCGATAAGAAAGGCCCTGTTAATACAAATACCACTGATACTGAAAGAAGATTAAACGATACAACTTCTACTAAAAGTGTAAGACAACAAATTAAGGAAGATAGTACGGCCATAAGAAGAGAGCAATACTACGGACTCAATTTGTTTAATAATAAAAAGATTGTTTTTGAGCCTAACTTACGCATCCCAACACCCAAAAATTATATCTTAGGAACTGGGGATGAGTTAAATATTTCAATTACTGGTTTTGCAGTTCAAACTTATAAAGCTAAAGTTTCTCCAGAAGGAACTATCCAGATTGATATACTTAGTCCAATTTATGTAAGTGGTTTGACAATCGAACAAGCCCGTGAAAGAATCATTAATAGATTGAAAAGTCGATTTGCCGGCTTGAATAGTTCAGGTGGTGGTTTATATGCAGACATAACTTTAGGAAATATCAGAAGTATTTCAGTAACGGTTATTGGTGAGGCTCTTCAGCCAGGAACTTTTACTGTACCATCTCTCGCGAATGTATTTAATGTTCTTTACGCCTGCGGAGGCCCATCTGAAATAGGCTCGCTAAGAAATATAGAAGTATTTCGTAATGGAAAGGTTATTAGGACATTAGATGTTTATGATTTCTTGTTGCATGGTGACCAAAAGGATAACATCATTCTCCAAGACCAAGATATTATTCGCATTCCCTACGTAGATACGCGTATTTCTCTTATCGGAGAAGTAAGGAATCCTAAAATTTTTGAAGTAAAAAGAGGAGAAACATTGAAAGATGTTTTAACTTTTGCAGGTGGTTTTAAAGAACTAGCTTACTCAAAAACAATTTCATTGGAAAGAGTTACGCCAACCGAAAAACGTATTATTAGTATCGACCAAAATGAGATAGCTACGTTTATTCCTCAAAAGGGAGACGTTTACATGATTGGTAAAATATTGAACCGTTTTGAGAATATTGTTACAATCAAAGGTGCAGTTTACAGAGAAGGAAATTACGAATTAGAAAAAGATATGACCGTAAAGCAGTTAATTTCTCGTGCAGAAGGTTTGAAAGAGGACGCTTTTAAAGAGAGGATATTACTGAAAAGGGAAAAAAATAATCTTGAGCCAGAAATTATCCCCCTTAATCTATCTAAAATAATCAGTGGCGAAACAGAAGATATTCGTTTAAAGTTAAAAGATACCTTGTTCATTAAAGCAGTGAAGGATTTACGTGAGCGTTTTACTGTCACGATAAGTGGAGCGATAAATAAATCAGGAACGTATGAGTTTGCCGATAATATGACCGTTTCAGATTTAGTAACAATGGCTGGCGGTTTTACAGATGGAGCATCAGCCTCAAAAATTGAAATCGCTCGAAGAATTAAGGGGGATACCGTTGGGATTTCAAAAGAACAATCAATCAAGATTGAGACAATAGATGTAGATAGAAATTTAAAAGGAACTGAAAGCAAAAAATTGCTGCTAAAACCTTTTGATAGAGTGTATGTACGCACCCTTCCTAGATATGAAGAGCAAAAGAATGTTACTATTACAGGTGAAGTCTTTTATCCAGGACCCTATGCGTTAAGAGATAAAAAAGAAAGAATCTCAGATTTAATTACCAAGTCTGGGGGAGTGAAAAGTGAAGCGGATTTGGGAAGTGCGAAGTTTACAAGATTAGGAAAGGTAATAGGTGTTGATATTTCTAATATCTTACAAAACAGAAATGACGTTAATAATTTAATTCTCAACTCAGGTGATGCCTTAGAAATTCCACGCAAAAAGGAGACGGTAACTATCAACGGGCAAGTTTATAACCCTACTTCAGTTCCGTTTACTTCAGGTTTAAAACTCAGAAAATACTTAGATTTAGCAGGTGGAACTACAGACAGTGCTTTTGTCAAGAAAACTTATGTAAGATATGGTAATGGTAGACTTGATCGCACCAAAAGCTTCTTGTTTATCAAAGCATACCCTAAAATTGAAAATGGTTCTGAAATCATAGTGCCAGTTAGACGAAAATATAGATGGACACCCGCAGAGCGTATTGCTGTTAGTACCGGGGTAGTATCTGTAGCTACCTTAATATTCACTATTTTTAACGCTACTAGATAAAAATAACTCAAAAGAATTATCATGGAAGAAGAAAAAGATATAATTAGCATTGATTT
>NZ_JBMLRC010000154.1:0-15835 GCF_049241225.1 Emticicia sp. | reverse complement strand
AATAACTCAAAAGAATTATCATGGAAGAAGAAAAAGATATAATTAGCATTGATTTTGGTGCATTTTTTAAAATAATTTGGAAAGAAAAAATAGCTATTGTTTTAATAACCATATTGTTCACAATTGGGGGCGTAGCTTATGCACTATTGGCACGTGAAGAGTTTGTATCGACAGGAAAAATATTACCAGAATACCAATCTAAAGCTGGGGGATTGGGGCAGTTTGCAGGTTTAGCAAGTTTGGCGGGTATTGATGTTAGTAGTGCTGCTGGAGGCGGAGCAGATGCTATCAGACCAGATTTATATCCTGATGTTTTAAAGAGTACACCATTTTTTTTAGATTTGCTCAAAATTAAGGTCAAAACTAAGGATAATAAGGAAATGCCCTTCAGTCAGTTTTATGATGCTTTCGTGTTAGATAATAAGATTGAAGAGAAGAATACGAAAATAAAATTCCCAACAAGCAATCAATACATTACGGTAAGTTATCAAACTGAAAAAAACTTAAAAGACTTACGAGAGCGTATTAGTGCCATTATTGACAAAAAAACAGGACTCATTACTGTAACAGTTAAGCTCCCTGACCCTGTTGTCGCTACAATTATCACTGACTATAGTATGAATTTTTTGACTAATTACATTACTAATTATCGCACAGAGAAAGCCAAAAGAGACTTAAATTTTTTAGCCGAAAGATTAGACGCTGCTAAAGGGAAATACTATACAAATCAAGCAAAAAAGGCACAATACAGTGACCAATATCAGCTTTCAATGATGAAATTACAAGCGGCAGATTTGCAAAGAGAGCGTATAGAGTCTGAATATAAGATTTCATCAACTTTTTACAATACTCTATTGCAGAAGTATGAAGAAGCGAAGTTAAAATTACAACAAGAAACCCCTGTAATTAAAGTTTTAGAACCGCCAGTTGTACCTAACAAAAGAAGCGAGCCTAAACGTGCAATAGTTGTTTTGATAGCCACTTTTTTAGGTGTTATTTTTGGTATTATTTTTGGGTTAATTAGAAAGAAAAACTATAAATTAGTAATCAAATAAAGTTTTAGATTGATATTCTATAATATTTTATGAAAGGAATAATATTAGCAGGGGGTTCGGGTACGAGATTGCACCCACTCACATTGGCAGTAAGTAAACAACTAATGCCTGTGTATGATAAGCCTATGATCTATTATCCACTTTCAATATTAATGTTGGCTGGAATCAAAGAAATATTAATTATTTCTACACCTCATGATTTACCCCACTTTCAGAAATTATTGGGCGATGGCTCACGCATTGGTTGTAGCTTTAGTTATGCAGAACAGCCAAGTCCCGATGGTTTAGCTCAGGCTTTTATTATTGGTGCTGATTTTATTGGAAACGATAGTGTTGCTTTGGTTTTAGGCGATAATATTTTTTATGGTAGTGGCTTGAGTAAATTATTACAAAGCAGCACAAATCCAGATGGTGGTGTTGTATTTGCATATCAAGTACATGACCCAGAAAGATACGGTGTTGTAGAATTTGACGAAAACCAAACAGCAATTTCGATTGAAGAAAAACCAGAAAAACCAAAATCTAATTATGCGGTGCCTGGTTTGTATTTCTACGATAATAAAGTTGTAGAAATTGCTAAAAATATAAAACCTTCACCAAGAGGAGAGCTTGAAATAACAGATATTAATAGAGTTTATTTAGAAAAAGGAAAACTCCAAGTAGGTATCATGAACCGAGGAACAGCTTGGCTTGATACGGGTACTTTTCAATCATTAATGCAAGCGGGGCAGTTTGTTCAGGTTATAGAAGAGCGGCAAGGGTTGAAAGTTGGTTGTATCGAAGAAGTTGCTTACCGCATGGGCTTCATTGATGCTCAACAGTTAGAAGCAATCGCTAAACCATTGGTAAAGAGTGGTTATGGTGCTTATTTATTAAACTTAATTGCTTAAGTTGATAGAAACACAAAATCTCCATATCGCTGTAATTGGATTAGGAAACATCGGTTTGCCTTTGACCTTAGCTTTAAGCGAAAAATATCCAACTATTGGCTTTGATATTGATGATGTTAAGATTGTAAGGTTAAGGGAAGAAAACCATCTTTTAAACCTTACACTCACAAATGATATAAATACTCTTTCCAACTGTAATATTTTCATTATCGCAGTTTCTACTTCAGTAAATACAGACGAAAGTCCGAATGTAGTTCACCTATTAGCTGCTACCAAAAGTATCGCTCCTTTTCTTAAAAAAAACGATTTAGTTATATTCGAATCAACCGTTTTTCCTGGTTGTACTGAAGAGCTTTGTGTGCCAATTTTAGAAGAAATAAGTGGTTTAAAGTTTAATATAGATTTTTTTGTAGGTTATTCGCCCGAAAGAATCAATACGGCAGATAATCTGCATACTTTAAGAAATACCATCAAAATAACTTCTGGGTCAAACCCTGAGACTGCCCGAAGAGTTGATGAATTATATCGTTCGATTGTTGAAGCTGGAACGTATTTAGCTCCCTCAATCAAAGTTGCCGAAGCTGCAAAATTACTTGAAAATGCCCAAAGAGATATTAATATCGCTTTCATGAATAACATAGCAGCGATTTTAACTGAAAACGGTATTTCATTTGATGAAGTTTGGCAAGCGAGTAGCACTAAGTGGAATTTTCTTAAATTTTCAACTGGTCTTGTAGGTGGTGATTGTCTGCCTTTGGCTTCGCAATATTTGAATTACCTTTCTACTGAGAAAAGTAATATACTTTCAGCAGCTCGTCAGACCAATGATGTTTTGCCCCAAACGATTACTAAACTTGTTTTTGACAAACTTCAAAACGCTTTCCCACAAAATACCAACTTCAAAGTTCTAATTTTAGGAATCAGCTATAAACCTAATACGCCAAGCATAAAAGGCTCATTAGTAATTGATTTGGCAGAAAAACTAAAGCAATGTAATGCTCAAATTGATGTTTTTGACCCAGTTGCTGAATCAAATGATTTTGTGAATATTGAAAGTATTACCGAAAATCAACAGTATCATCTTATCATTAAAGCGACGAATCATCAGATTTTTGAAAATCTGAATCTCTCTGATTTTGCTCTTCCAAAGGCTCTTTTGTTTAATATCAGCTCCTTTTCCTTCAAAAGTATCAATCAATAGACGCCATTTGCAATAATTTTGTTGTTGATAGCGAAGAAATTCCGAACTTTACGGCTTAACTTGTACAATCAAATAAAATCCGTAAAAGTGTCATACATCGAACTTTCCTTACAAATTGACCTTGATTTCAACGAAATCATGATGGCCGAACTGGCCGAACTTGGCTTTGAAACTTTTGTCGAAACCGAAGATGGCTTGGAAGCTTATATTCAAGAAGAACTTTTTGAAGATTTAGCAGTCAAGAATATGCTCGAAACCTATGCCGAACGAACACCAATTTCTTACGCTTTCAAGCACATTGCTAAGCAAAACTGGAACGAAGAATGGGAAAAAAACTTCCAACCCATTTCAATAGGAAATGATATTTACGTGCGTGCCGATTTCCACGAGCCTCAACCTAACTATCTTTACGAAATCATCATTACTCCAAAAATGTCGTTCGGAACTGGGCATCACGAAACCACTTCGATGGTCATGGAGCATCAACTTACCATTCCGCACCAAGATAAAAAAGTGCTTGATGTTGGCACGGGAACGGGTATTTTGGCAGTTTTAGCCGAAAAATTGGGTGCAAAATATGTAAGTGCCTTTGATATTGATGAATGGTCAGTTGAGAATACAATCGAAAACATTGCTTTAAACAATACGAGCAAAATTGCAGTTAGATTGGGCACAATCGAAGATGAGCCACAGGATAAGTACGAAATCGTTTTGGCTAATATCAATCGGAACATTCTTTTACAGCAAATTCCGTCTTATGCAACCTTCATGGCTGAGGGAGCATCTCTTATCATAAGTGGTTTTTATGAAGCCGATATTGCTGATATTCAAGCGGTTGCCGAATCGGTAGGTTTAAAAAAAGTAGCTCAACTAAGCAAGAATCAATGGGCTTCGGTCGTTTTTAAGAGTTGAATCATTCATAATTGATATTTAGTTTTACCCAAAAGTCTCTTCTTCCCTATCCTTATGAGACACTTTAGAATAATATTTTTCTCGGTAATTGCGTTGCTGTCTTTTTCGTCAAAAGCACAGCTAATAAGACTTTCTGAGCAACCCGAAACATTCATTACGGATATTCAGACCGTGATGGCAACCGACAATAACTCAGTAGCGATTGCAACTGGTAAAAAATTTGAAGCCTACTGGGCTTCCCGTTTTAGCCCAGAACAGAAAAAAGCACTTATCGCAACGTGCCGTAGTATGGGAACTCGTGGCCATAAAATGGCACAATTCTATTTTTTCTTTACGATTCTTGATAAAGCAATTGAGCAAGAGAAGTTTTCGGACGAAAAAATAAGTAGTTTGATTGAAATCACCCAAAAGTTTGTCGATGGGTATGATTTGAAGACCTCGACTAAGATGTTGGAAATTTTGAAAGATTTTATCGAAAAACGCCGACTTTATGCGTCAAACTTCAACAGATTGTATGCTTTAGGTGGAACTTATGAGATAAAATTCTTAGATAAAAAAGGAGAAGCTACCACCCCAGCACCGACTACAACAACGCCGAATAACCCGCAGGTTCCTCAAACACCAACCGAACTTCCAGAAACTAAATATTTTGATGATTGGGATACCCCACCAGCACCCGAAGCTGTCATTACAGCGGCTAAACCTACTTTTTCTCCAGATAAAAAACCTATGCCAATTATTGGTGGCCTTTCGATTCAATTCAACGATATTGACTTTGTAATGGCTACGGCCAGTGATTCGGTTTGGATAAAAAAGACCAGCGGAACGGTTTCGCTGAAAGATGGAATTTATGTCGGAAAGGGTGGTTTATTTACCTTTGAAAGTGCCAAATTGCCACAAATCTCAGTTGTTTTGACCGATTTTGCTTTTGAAATCCGAAATCCGAAGTTTTCGGCCGAAGACGTAACTCTGACCTACACCGACCGCTTGACGGCTCCAATTAGAGGAGTTTTTGAATACAAAAGTGAGAAAAGGAATAAGAATGTTCCGCCAACATATCCTCGCTTCATGTCATACCAAAGCGATGCTTTTATCAAAAACATCGACCGAAATATTGAATATCGTGGAGGTTTTTCAATGTCGGGAAGTAGAATTTTCTCTTCTTCTGTTCAAAATCGCTATTCTAATATTTCAGTCAAAAAAGACGGAAAATTTTTCTTTAAAGCAAGTAGTACACGTTTTGAGTTAAGCGATTCACTGATTACATCACAACTGGCCAATTTTGTGACTTTTATTGATAAAGATTCAATTTATCACCCAGCCGTAAAGTTTAATTATAACCAAAAGAACTATATTTTACGTCTGAACAAAATTGATGTCGGTGGATTTAAAGAAACTACGTTTTCTGATACTTACCATCAAATGAACATAAAATCAGATGCAATGCGTTGGAATTTGAATGAAGGGCGAATGGATTTTTATATCGTTTCGGCCCGAACACAAGTTCCTGCAGTTTTCGAGTCATTTGATTTTTATGATGCACAGCGAGTTACCGCCCTCAACAGTAGTGCGGGGTTTAATCCCCTATTGATGGTTGGTAATTTTACCCAAAAGAATAATAAACTTGCGTTTACTTTGGATGAAATTGCGACCTATAATAAAATTCCTAAAAAGAATATTAGTGGCGGTTTGATGGTAGCAGTCCAACAAGGCTTTGTCGATTATAATCCTTCAGATGATATTTTTAAGATAACCAGTAAAGGACAGCACTATCTATCAGCCTTTGCCGGAAAACGCGATTTTGATGATTTCTTGATTCCTTCCATTTATGGAAACAGCAAAGATTCAACCTCAAACGCCACACTTAATCTTAATGATAAAACACTAACAATCAGAGGCATACGCAGGTTTAACTTAAGCGATTCGCTCAAAATTTATGTATTGCCGTATGATCGGACAATCAAAGTAACCAAAAACCGTACTTTCACATTTAGTGGGCAGTTTAAGGCCAAAAATTATCGTTTTTCAGGAAAAGACCTTTTGTTTGATTATGAAAAATTTTCTTTATCACTCAATAAGATTGATTCCGTAACCTTTACACCTCAAGAAGTGTATCGAAAAGGAGGTCGACAAGAAATTGGAGGACACATTAAGTTCTTGAAGCCAGGTACGCTCTTCCTAAATCGTCCGGATAATAAATCAGGAAAAGTATATTTGCCACAATATCCAAGGCTGAAAATTGATGAAGGGGTAATTGTGTATTTTGATGAGCCAGCTCGTGGCGTACGAAAATACAGCCGAGATGTGCGTTTTGATGTTCCGAAAATCGACTTCGATAGCTTGGCAGTAAAAGATATTGAGTTTGATGGAACATTCTATTCGGGAAATATCTTCAAGCCATTCAAAGAAGTACTGAGAATCATGCCTGATACCACACTCGGTTTCTTGCATAAAGTGCCAAATGGAAAATATAATGTGTTCGGTAACGAAACTTCGGTCAATTTCTCTTCTGCTTTGGCAATGGATGGAAAAGGCCTCCACTCCGAAGGAAATATCAATCACCTTGCTGCAAGCATGACCGCCAAAGAAATTTTGTTCATGGCAGATTCCTTGACGGCTTCTGGTCAACTCGGAAAAGTGAATGAAAGCGTGCTGAAAGGCTCGTATTTCCCGCAGGTTGATATTAATGATTATACTTTGAAATGGATGCCGAAGGTTGATAGTATGATTATTGCCTCGAAAGCAGGTTTCAATTTTTATACAGGAACTTCTTCGCTTAAAGGAAAATTGGTTGTGCGTACGGGTGGTTTGTTTGGTTTGGGTAAATTGATTCGTACTGACTCCGAGACTGCTTCCGACCAATTTAAGTTTAATAAAGAGGGTTTTATTGCGGATAGGTCGCAGTTTAACGTAAAGTCAACTCAAACAACTGCCAAGTCAGTACTCTTGGGTAAAAACGTAAACGTAAACTTCAACGTTAATAGTAGTATCGTAAATATTGCCACCAATCAAGGAAACTTCAATGATAGCACTGGCTCAACGCTCGAATTCCCGTATGCGGCTTACAAAACTAACGTTGACCGTGCCGAATGGAATATCAAAGACAAGAAGATTTCGATGAAAGGAGATGTCGAAACGACAATCTTTACTTCAACTAATGCTTCGCAGCAAGGCTTGGCCTTCAATGGTAACTCAGCGGCATATGACATCGACCAAATGACTTTAAATATTGGTGGAGTACCATACATTAAATCGGCTGATGCGAAAATTATTCCTGATAAAGGACAAGTAGCTATTCGTCGAGACGCTGATATGTTACCATTCAAAAACGCTCGTCTGACGATTGATACACTCAACGGTTATCATAATTTGATTAACGGAAATATCCAGATTGTATCAAAAAATAAATTTACTGGAGATGCCACCTATCAGTTCGTAAACGTGAAAAAAGACACCTTCAATATCAAGATGGGTAACTTTGAATTGCGTGAGATTACGATGGATGGTGAAGCCAAAAGAAGTAAAAATAAAGAGCTTTCAACCGTGGCACGAGCAACCGTTATCGAGCGTGATAGTATGTTCCTTTCGCCAAAAATGCTTTATAAGGGCGAAATTACGATGCTCGCCCCAATCAAAAATCTCTCGCTTGATGGCTACATTATTCCTGAACTCAAAAAGTATCCTAAACTCGGTGGATATTGGATAACTTATAAAGGGAATAAATCGGAAGAGATTAGGATTACGGTTGATAAAAACTTAAAAAGTGGCAACTCGCCAATTTTTGCGGGACTTCATTTCCGTACAACGACTTCGTCGAATGGTCTTTATCCAACATTCTTATCAACCAAAGAAGTACCCGAAGACCAAAACGTTTTCTTGGCAAGTGGAGTGTGCCGACGAGATGAACCCAACAAGTTATTCAGCATCATTCCAGAAGAAGGCCGAACTTTGGCCAGTAATAAATACGAGATTTTGGATGAGAAAGGAATCATCAATTTGGAAGGAAGGTTCGACCTATTGAATGAGAAAATTTCTCAGTACGTTCAAACTTCGGGTTTTGCCAAAATACGCTTGGATACAGCAAATCATGAATTCAATACCATGATGCTCGTAAACTTCCCGATTGCTCAGCCTTTATTGACAAATATGGCTGAGAAAATCGTGAAAACAAACCTTGACTTAGGTGTAAATGAGGCAGCAATCGAACTAAATTCATCGGAATTGATTACAAAAATTGCCAAATTTGTAGGCGATAAAGATATTGATGATTACAAAGCAAAATCGGCCCGTGAATATGTGCCGTTGTTTAAGTTTTCACCAAAATTTGCCAATACGATTGTTTTTAGTGATTTAAAACTCTTATGGTCGCCGAAATATAATTCATACAGAAGCGTTGGGAAACTTGGTATTTCAAACATTGGAGAAACTGATATAAATGCCAAAATCAATGGTTATGTAGAGATTCGTAAAAACCCAATCACGGGCGACGAAATGTATATTTTCTTAGAACTTTCGGGCGAGAACTGGTACTACATGGGTTATAAAGATGGGCAGATGGGCTTGATTTCATCGGATGATAATTTCAATGCGGCCATTACTGCCAAAGCCGATAAGAAAAAAATCAAAGATTATCAGGTAATTCCAGTTGATTTCCCAGAAGCGATGCTTTTCCGTAAGACTTTCTTAGAAACTTACAGAGGTATTAAAGAAAAGCCAAAAGTGGCTGGCCAAAAACCAACTGACGCCAAGAAATTGGCCGATGTACCAAAAGATGAAACCCAGAAAAAAGACGAAAAGAAAAAGAAAGTAGAAGATGAAAAAGATGGGTTTTAGGAGATGATTTTTATCGAAAAATGGGAGAAGTAGAGCCATCTGCTTCTCCCATTTAGTTTTATGATTGGCAAAGAAATTGCTATATTCGCAAACGAGAACTCAACCTCATAGAATCATGGCAAAAAATAAACAAAAACCCAAACAGAATCTACCTTCACAAACTTCCAGTACGCCACAAGCTGCGGCGTATTCTGTCCCCAAAAATAGTGAAAACAACTTTTCGTTAAGCCCTACGGTGGTTTATATTCTTTTGGCTGTTGCGGTAATCATTGCTTTTGCGGCAGGTTTCTCGAATGGCTTTGTTAATTGGGACGACCAAATGTATGCCACTGAAAACATTATGATTCAGAACCCAACATTTGCCAATCTCATAAAGCTCTTAACGGTAGAATGTGCCTTAAACTACCATCCACTCACGGTAGCTTCGCTTTGGCTCAATTCGGTTTTATTTGGTAAGGCTTCAACTTCTTTTATCGTTACCAATACGCTCATACATTTAGTTAATACGTTTCTGATTTTCCGTTTTTCTCAACAACTCACACGCAATAATACTTTGGTGAGTTTTTTAGTGGCTCTTTTCTGGGGAATTCACCCAATGCACGTCGAGTCGGTTACATGGGTTTCGGAGCGTAAAGACGTGCTATATACACTTTTCTTTTTCTTAGCCTGTATTCAATACGTAAAATATTTGGAGAAAAACGAGCGAAAAATGTTAATCCTTTGCTTTGTTTACTTTGTTTTATCGTGTTTATCAAAAGCAATGGCGGTGGTTTTGCCTTTGGTTTTATTGCTTATAGATTATTGGTTCGATAAAGGTTTCTTGACTGTTAAAAATATCACTACAAAAATACCTTTCTTCATTGTAGCTTTATTATTTGGTGCATTAGCCGTACACGTACAAGGTGGCGGAGATTTGGGTGGAAGACTCGAAAAAATGACCCTTGATGTTGCTCTTTCTGATGCCCTTACGCTGGGAGATAGAATCAAGTTTGGTTTCTATGGATTCTTGGTTTACATCTTCAAACTATTTATACCAATCAATCAACACAATTTTTATGCGTATCCAAGTCCTGATAAATACGGAGCGATTCAATACGTAACCGCACCGATTTGGGCTTTGTTGATTTTGGGAGGAGCAGCATTTTTCTTCCGTCGTAAAAAAGAGATTTTCTTCGGAATCATGTTCTTTTTCTTTACAATCGTTTTGGTACTTCAATTCTTGTCGGTTGGTGGTGCTATTTTGGCCGAACGCTATACTTACATTCCTTATTTTGGTATTATCTTTTTAGTTTTCTATTTCCTGAATGAAAAAGTAACCTCTAAAAATCTTTTGCTTTACGGCAGTTTAGTGATTGCTCCAGTTTTCATGTATCTGACTTACAAACAGACGCTTACTTATAAAGATACAGGTACTTTATTTGCTAATTCTTACAAATACGAGCCAGAGTCGCCAGTTGTCAACGAAAACCTTGCCAACCATTTCGGGCGTTCGGGAGAAATCGACCAAGTGATTCGTTATGGTGAATATGCTGCTTCAAAAGGTGTACAATCGTATGCCTTGATGGGAGCGTTGGCAAATGCGTATTATTTGAAAGGAAATATGCCAAAGGCATTAGAGCTTTACCAAAAAAGTATTGATAATTCGCCCAATCATAGAAAATTTGTAGCATACTATAATCGTGGAATTGCTAACCGAGATGCGGGAAATTTCTTACAATCGGCCGAAGATTTTACCAAAGCAATGGAACTTGGACAAAACAAAAATGCTTATTTGGGCCTTAGAGCATTTGCCAATTTGAAAGCCAATAAATTTAAAGAAGCTTACGATGATTATTCAACAATGATAAACCTCGGCATTGCGGTCGATACGGCCTATAACGACCGTGCAGTGGCACGATATAGCTTAGGCGATACCCAAGGTGCCATCAAAGATTTGAAAGAGGTAATGAAGCGAAATCCAAATTATAAAGATGCCCGTGATAATTTAATCAAATTGGGTGTTCAACCATAAAAAATAAAGATGGTATAAACAAAAATGGCTTCTGAAAATTCAGAAGCCATTTTTGTTTGAATGATTAGTCCGTTTCTTTAAATACTGTCGACTATTGCCTGCGGACTACTTATCCATATTATTTAAATTACTCTTTCTTTGGCTATATAAGAAGTAAACCACAATACCAAGTGTACTCCAAATCAAGAAAGCGTACCAAGTATCAGTACGAAGACGTGACATCAAGAATAAGTTAAATAAAACCCCCATTGGAGCTACAAACCAAATCATTGGAGCTTTGTACGGACGCTCAATATTTGGTTGTTGGTAGCGAAGTAATAATACTGCTCCTGAAATCATGGCAAATGCCAATAAAGTTCCTGCCGAACACATTTCTGAAACTTTATCAATTGGCGTAACTGCCGAAACAATCGAAACAATAAAGCCTACAAGTAAAGTACTTTTCCAAGGTGTTTTGAATGTCGGATGAATATCTTTAAAGAAATTTGGTAACAAACCATCTTTAGCCATACCTAAGAAGATACGAGTTTGTCCGAGCATCATAACAAGCATAACTGAAGTAAGACCAGCCACCGCAGCAAGTGTGATAATAAATACTGCCCAAGGAAGACCAGCATCAGCAAAAGCCGAAGCAACTGGAGCTTTCAAATCGAGAGTATCGTATTTAACCATACCTGTAAGTACCAACGATACTAAGATGTAAAGCACAGTACAGATAACCAATGAAGCAACAATTGCGAAAGGTACGTCTTTGCGTGGGTTAATTGCCTCACCTGCTTGCGTAGAAACAGCATCAAAACCAATATAAGCAAAGAAAACGATTGTTGCCGCAGTAATTACACCATCCCAGCCAAAAGTTGTTGTACCATCAGCAGCTGTAACTGTATCTGGAATAAATGGAGTCCAGTTTTCAACTTTCACAAAGAATGCTCCAACCAAGATTACAAAAATTACAACGCTTAATTTTACAATCACGATAATGTTATTTGTTTTGGCCGATTCTTGAATACCTCTCACTAAAATTGAAGTAACTATCCAAGTAATGAAAAATGCCGCAATGTTAAAGGCAGGGGTTGGACCGCCAAGACCAAGTTTTTCACCAGCCGTATATGGGTCATTCATGAGGGTTACTGGTAGTTCTAATCCAAATAGGTGAAGAAACTTCTCGAAATACCCCGACCACGCAACCGCAACTGTTGTGGCACCCATCATGTATTCTAAGATAAGATTCCAACCGATAATCCAAGCGAAGAATTCTCCAACGGTACCATAAGAATAAGCATAAGCCGAACCTTCAACTGGTAAAATAGAAGCAAACTCACTATAACAAAGCGAAGCAAATGTACAACCGATAGCCGCAATAATAAATGCTATCGCCAACGCCGGACCAGCAAAGTTATGAGCGGCAATACCCGTAAGCGTAAATATACCTCCACCAATGATTGCACCAATACCGAGCGATGTAAGCCCCCACTTAGTAAGAACTCTTTTAAGTTCTGATTTCTTCATATCAGCTTCATAAGCTGCCATGGGCTTTTTACGCCAAATACTTTTTTCCATAAAATTTTAGGGTTTGTTTTTAGAATGTTTTACGAATTATATTGCAATATAAAACAAAAAAGGCTTGGTAAACCAAACCTTTAAGGCAAAATCCAAAATATTGTTTCAAAAAATCAAAATTTTGGGCATGATAGTTCCTTTTTATTTCTTCTTTGTCGTGGACTACTTCTTTCGAGGGGTTCTAATTGATATGCGATAGAAATCTCGTGCGAACCACCCGTTGACATTCCCAAACTCGAAATCGTTACATCATAACTATATCCAATAGAAAAATTATCTTGACGATAACCAAGCAAGAAAATCAAGGCATCATGATTGGTTCGGGTAATATTTTGTTTCTTGATAGGAATACCTCGATACCACAAACCAGCAGTTAGAGAAGCGTATGTTCCATAAAAGCCTAAATCAAATTGGTCGAATTTCCCTTGTCTTTTGTATAAAAATGCAGGCGAAACCGAAAACTCTTTATCGGCATTAGCTGCACCAGAATATGGATTAGCCAGTGGAATTTTCAGACCTCCACTTACACTTAATTTACGAGGTAAACAATCACCCGTTGGACAACCAATAATTGGACTATTGGTACCTGTATTTGCAAAAGTGTAAGTCGGACGATTAATGTGGTGCATCGATACACCTAACCAGGTTCGGCTATTGTAAAATAAAGCTCCACCGCTGAAATCAACAAATTTAATAGGTGTGATATTATTTTTATCGGCAAAGGGATCATTTGAAGTACTTCCTGCTATAAAACCTCTATTAGTGTATTGGTCTCCAAACGTAAGGCCCAAATAATCTAAACTACGGTTAGAGTATGTAGCTTGAGCCCCAAGACGTAAAAAATTTTCTTCTCCTAACTGAATTTGGTAAGAGTAAATACCACTTATCTCATTACTTTTCAATCGGCCAGGTCCTTGTGAGTCATTTACAACCATTACTCCAATACCGCTGTTGAGCCTTTCCATATAATGGTCAACCGAAAATGCTGACGTAACAAAGTTAGCATTAATCGAAGGCCATTGGTTTCGATAATTGGCAATCAGACGTGGAGCATATGCACTACCCGCAAACGCAGGATTCTGATACATCGGTGCCGCATAAAACTGCGAAAACTGAGCGTCTTGAGCCATACTATTCCAGCAGACCAAAGACATAAGGAGACTTCCTAAATAAAGTTTTTTCATTGCCTAAATTAAAAGCATTCAACGTTGAGATTTCTAAGCAAATTTCATTCCAAATACAATATGAATAATTATTAAACGGATTTAATGGCTCATTGAGTATTTTTTGTAACTATTGTTTGTAAAAATACGTCTTTGTAAGAGAGTTGGTGTTATTATTGTTCGATTTTTTAAGTTAAGTCCTTATTTTAATATTCAAGTTTTCAAATAAAAGAAATTTAAAAATCGTTTAATTTATAAAACCACTTCAAAGGTTTGTATGTTTGTATAAAGTAGTCTAACAATTAACGAATTTATGAAAGGTCGTATTGGTAACACCCTTAAGACTTTTTTACTGATTGCCTCATTTACATACATTTCTTTCGATTCTGTCGCTCAGTTTTATGTAGGAGGCAAGCTTTGCATCGGTTCTGAGGCACCGACTACCCCTCCTATGGGTTCACCCCCTGCTACAAACACCGATTGCAGCGAACCCACAATATTTTTTGACGAAAATAAAAACTCAACCGCTTGGCTTTGGGATTTTGGCGACCCCACAACTACTTCAGATATAGCCACCACACGAAATCCTAAGTATTTTTATTCAACACCAGGCCAATATACCGTTACGCTCACTCGAACAATAGCGAATGTAGTACAAGCACCCGAAACAAGGGTTATTACGATAGGCTCACCGCCCGAACAACCCATGTTTTTTGGTAAGCCCAAAGGAGACACAACTATCTGTGATGGCAAAAGACTTAGACTTGACCCGTACCGTCTGAAAGCAACACCGCCTGGAGCAACTTTTTTGTGGTTTCCAAAAGGACAAACAACCCAAACGATTGATGTAGATTCATCAGGTTGTTATTCAGTAGAAGTTTTTGACCCTACTGGCGGTTGCTCACGTATCGCCCAAATCAATGTTAAGTTTTGTTTGCAAGAAACAAGCAGTGGAGGAGGTGAAAAATGGTATTTTGGGCAAGGAGCTACTTTAGATTTCAGAGCGGATAGTGGGCCGCCAGTTCCGAGAGACACATTGGCGGACAATGGCGATTTATTTGGCGACCCAGAAATGAATGACCCAATCTTTAAACCTATTGATGCAACAGCGAGTAACCCTATTCGTTCGCCCGAAGGTGTGGCAATGGTATATGGTCCGTCGGGGTCATTGGTTTTTTATACAGATGGAGCTGCTATCTATGGAAGTAATGACCAATTGTTGCCAGCTATCCCCCCGCTTACCGATAGCAACCTTGGAGGCACCAACACTTCCACTCAATCGGCCGTTATTATTCCTAAAAATACCTGTAATGAGTGTCCGCATCACCTTTATTATGTCTATACAATTAATAAAGATACTGGTTTGCTTTCTTACAGTATTGTTGATACTCGACGGAACAATGGACGAGGAGCAGTGGTTGAAAAAAATATCCCAGTCAGTATTCAAACCTCGCAGCGTATTACAGCAATAAAAAATGCCGATGAAACTGGCTTCTGGATTTATTCGCATGATGCAGGCACAAATACTTTTCGCATTTTAAAAATAGATGCTACTGGCACAAAAGAGGTAACCCAAAATTTAGGTTTGGTACATGATGATGCCGATAGCCAAAAAGGATACATGAAACTCTCTCCTACTGGCGGAAAGTTAGCGATTGCTGTTTCAAAAGGTGGTAAAAATTTTGTGGAAGTTTTTGAAATTAACCCACAAACAGGCGAATTAGAACCAACACCCTTAACCATAGATTTGGGAGTTGCTGCTCCGCCACATGTTTACGGTGTTGAGTTTTCGGATGATGAAGAAAAGCTTTATGTAACACTCAGAGGAAATCCAGCCCTAAACGAAACTTCTTATCTCTATCAGTTAAATTTAAACCTTAGAAACCCCGTCGAAATTGCCAGTAAAAAAGTAGAAATAGATAAATCGGCCATCTTAGCTTATGGAGCATTACAAAGAGGCCCAATAAGTGGAACTGGTTCTAAATTTATTTACATGGCCATTGACGGAAGCCGTTATATACCTTATATTCAAGAACCAAATCAATTGGCTGTACAAGGCCAACCAAACAATGCAGCAGTTATTGGTTATCAGCCAATTACCAATAACTTTGGTGCTGACGTACTGGGAAATAGTGGATTTGGCTTTCCAAATGTTATCCATGCTAAACAAGAGCAGGAAGGAGAAGGACTAAGTGCTACTTACACAGGAA
>NZ_JBMLRC010000153.1:0-1063 GCF_049241225.1 Emticicia sp. | reverse complement strand
ACAACAAATTATTCAGAGTCGGTTCATAGCCGCTCGCTTAGTCAATCGTGAGCAGCTAATGCTCTATTTGGTAATTGGCAAGGGACTTTCTGAAAAAGTTGCTTCCGAAAAGTGGGGAGCAAAAGTCATTGAACAAATGGCTATCGACTTGCAAAAAGAACTGCCAGGCTTACGAGGGTTTTCTTTCACAAATCTCAAAAATATGAAGCAATTTGCCGAAGAATACGCCTATTCTGAAATTTTGCAGTTATCAACTGCAAAAATGCAAACCACTAACAATCAAGAACTTACAATTAGCCAGTTACCAACTGGCTTAATTGGGCAGTTATCAACTGCCCAATTTGAAGGACTAACACCAGAGCTATTTTTTGGTGTTGGTTTTACGCATCATATATTGTTGCTCAATAAATGTAAAGATTGGCAGATGCGACTTTTCTACCTCAAACAAGCTATTGAAAATCATTGGACAGTTGATATGCTCGAATGGCAAATCAAAACCAATTTATACCAAAAGCAAGGAAAAACGATTCAGAATAATTTTGAAAAAACGCTTTCCATTACTTTGCAACAAAGCTCTACGCTGGCATTTAAAGATGAATACTTGCTCGATTATATCAATGTAGAAACCAACGACGAAAGAGTAGTAGAGAAAGGCATTGTGAATAGCATTAAAGAATTTATCATGAAAATGGGTAAAGGCTTTTCTTTCATTGGTAATCAGCATCGTTTAGTTGTAGATGAAGACGAGTTTTTTATTGATTTGCTGTTTTACAACCGAATTCTGAAATGTTTAGTAGCTTTTGAACTCAAAAAAGGCAAATTTCGCCCACAAGATGCGGGGCAACTGAATTTTTATCTAAATGTGCTGAACGATACCGAACGACTACCCGACGAAAACCCAGCCATTGGTGTAGTGCTTTGTAAAGAAAAAAGCGACAAAACTGTTGAATATGCCTTCCAGCAAATCTCAAATCCGATGGGTGTGGCGGTTTATCAGTTGTCAGAACAAATGCCCGAACATCTAAAAAATGTATTACCCGACCCTGAATCTCTGAAAGACTTA
>NZ_JBMLRC010000152.1:0-2320 GCF_049241225.1 Emticicia sp. | reverse complement strand
CCACCTTCGATTTTGATAGAATCATCGCCTTTTACTTCAATGAATTTTCCACCCAAAGATTCTACTTGCTCTTTTGTTTCGGGGCGAATATCGCTTACTTCAACTACTGCACCGAGGCGTTTGGCGGTGGCAATGGCTTGTAAACCTGCGACACCCGCACCCATGATTACAACTTTGGCGGGTTTGATTGTGCCTGCGGCCGTCATGAGTAGAGGGAAGATTTTACCCAAATGATACGCACCAATAATGACCGATTTATAGCCAGCTAAGTTGGCTTGCGAACTTAACGCATCCATTTTTTGAGCTCTCGAAATGCGAGGAATGGCATCGACCGAAAATGCCGAAATTCCCTGCTTGGCAGCGGCTTCAATCATTTCGGGATTACTGGCGGCATACATGAAAGAAATAGCCACCGCTCCTTTTTTCATGGAAGCGATTTCGTCGGTAGTAGGAGGGTTTACTTTCAGAACTACATCGGCGGCGGCAAGCAATGCAGATTTATCATTCTGAATAGTTACTCCGACGGCCGTATAGGCTGTATCGTCAAAGAAAGATGTTTTTCCTGCGTCGTGTTCGAGATGGCATTCAAATCCTGCTTGGATTAATTGTTTGCAGACTTCTGGCGTGAGAGCTACTCGACGCTCAAATGGCTTCGTTTCTTTTATTACGGCTAATTTCACAGTGCTTTCGGTCAAATGAGATTTTCTAAAAGCAATGTAGAAATATTTCAATTATTTATCAAAATATTTATAAAATATTTTTCTTGATTATAAAATTAAAAAGACTCTGGTTCGTAATCAATAGGTAAGAATTCACCCATTTTTTCGATTCCCCAACGGCCTTCAAATAAAACCGCCAGAGGGTTTACCAAATGCCCTGTTGATTCAATCAAAGTTTTGGGTTCTAAAAGTGTAAGTATCGAAACTTGTGGAGCATCTTTTTTGCCTAAATCGGCAAATTGAGGTTCTTCAAACTCTCGTTCGTAGAATACGTAGAGATAATTTTCAAAATTGAGTAGGGGAAGATTTTCTCTGACCTCAAAAATACAATTTTCATCTAACGGTAATTTGTGCAAATACTGCACATACGGCGAGCGTTTGAGGTTTGGTATTTTATGTAACCAACTATTTTTACTCAAAATGATATCGGTAGAATCTACTTCTTTTTTTGCCTTTGCGGCGTGCTGAATAATATTACCCAAACTGTCTTTGATTTCGGGAAAAAGAGGAACTAAGAAAAATCTTTTTTCTTCTCGATACATCGTATAAACTTTATAACCAGCATTGGCCCAGTCGTGATTTATCGCCGATTTTAAGAAATGTTGTGGTGAGCCGAAATAGGCTTTTTCACGGTTTTCGTGCCATTTTTGTTGTTTCTTTTCGTTTTTGGTAGTCATTTCTTGAAAAAATGGAAAACCATAATACGTTACGTAGTTTTGCGAGAAACTATACTTAAACTCTTCTAAATCATATTTTATCGTATAACCCAACGCTCTGTTTTCTATCTCCAAAGGTTCATCGGCATTGATTGTCAATTCAGATTCATCATCGCTTAATGAAAACCAAAGTGCTTTTGGGTTCTTCAAAACACAAGATTCTGAGAAAAGCGTTTTGCCTAAGAAATGTTCTTTAAAAAGTGGGTAATATCTCTCAAAACCATTTTTAAGCCTTTTTACGGTAACGCCTTGCAGAGCAATAGCATCGGGCGAAAGCATAATTAATAGCGGTTTTCGGAGGGTATCGGCCTTAACTTTGATAGAAATAGTTTCATAACCAACGAAACTCACCACCAAATCAAGTACGCCCGCTGGCACATTAGTTAGTTTAAATCGGCCTTTATCGTCGGCTTGTTGGCCTTTGGTTGAATTACTGATAAATACATTGGCAAAAGATAGCGGTTTTCGGTCTTCTCCACTAATCACTCGGCCTTCGATGTTTCTTTGGGCAAAACTCAACAAAGGAAAACACAAATAAATGATATATTTAATGATACACTTGAAAGTCATTGAAAACTAAAATATAATAAGGATACAAATTAATCACTAATAAATGATATTTTTATGGGAATGAGGTTAAAATTGTGCAGAAGTTTTGGAACTATCTTTTTTGAAATCGGCAGAATTTTTCTCAACTTTGGTCATTAACCAATCAATCATGGAAGAGCAAAAGAAAATAACAAAGCATTATAAAAACGATGATATTACGGTTGTTTGGCAGCCACATATCTGTATTCACTCTGCAATTTGTTTCAGAGGTTTATCAAATGTTTTTAATCCACAAACACGCCCGTGGATAACCTTAGAAGGTGCTGAAAGTGAAGC
>NZ_JBMLRC010000151.1:0-3339 GCF_049241225.1 Emticicia sp. | reverse complement strand
TTAAAAAGCAAATGGAATCGTGGAGATAAATCAATCTTGTTCAAAAAGCTATCAAAAAATCAAAAGAAATTGATACTGTAATCGCTACCTCTTCCCCTCCATAAACGCTCGTAGTAGCGGTAAATCATCGGTGCCAATTACATCCACTTGTAAGGCCTTTAAGGTTTCAAAACCAAGCGTTGTGTTGGGTGTTCCCCAAAGCCTTACTTTTTTGTTTTTGGCGTGCATTTCTCCTACAAAAACGCTTATTTTATCGGCAACATCTTGCGGAAGGGCTTCTTTTCCTGCCCAATATTTGCCAAAATCAGCAAAGCTGGCACTTACCATATACACTCTTTTGAAAGCTGCTTTCGAGTAAACCAGCGTCCTTCTTCCATCAAACCAAAAGAGTTTATCGTAGTTCTGAAATTCTTCGGGTTTAGGCATATCTCCACTGATAGAAATTGTCACGTGGCGAAGCTCATTTTTATAAGGAAGTAACTGTTTTTCAAGCACTTGCATGATTTCTTTGCCTTGTTTTTTCAAATCTAACAATAAATGCAAAGACTTCTTATTGGGGTAAGGGTATCCCCCATTTTCTTTGATTTTCGCAAGTAATGGCTCAATGTATAGTTTGCGGAGTGTTCGGTCGGTTGACACATCTTTTTGGTCGTGAGCCACACAAAGTTCGCCATCTTTGAGATACAAATCGGCCTCAATCGAATCAAAACCTAAATCGTAGGCAGCAAAAAAAGGTTGTTTTTGCTCATAATCGTTATGAGAATGAATGATTTGGGCTGATATTTTGCTACTCGTTAGTAGCAGTATCAAAGAAAATAAAAAAAGGTTTTTCATATTTGTAGGGTTAGATTTAGTTAGAGCAAGTTCGGAAACTTGCTCTACTTGTATTTTTGCAACCATGCAAAAAGTCTTTGGGCATCTTCGGTTTTGAAGAGTTGCGTGCCTTCGTTCATGGTTGCTGCCGAGCCACAAGCCACACCCCAACGAAGCATTTCCTGCAAACTTTTGCCTTCTGATAAAGCCCAAACCATACCACCAACCATGCTGTCGCCCGCCCCAACGGTACTTTTTTTCTGAACTGACGGTGCCGGAATATGCTCGCAAATATCTTTTGTAACTAAAACAGCACCTTGTGGACCAAGCGAAACTACCACGATTTCACAACCGCCTTTGGCTATTATCTCACGAGCGGCCTCATCTACTTGGTCGATTTCTAAGGCTTCAACTCCTACCAATTTTGCCAGCTCACCAACGTTTGGTTTTAGCAGATACACACCTTCGTCAATGGCTCGTTTGAGTGGTTCGCCCGAGGTATCGATAACGAGTTTTGAGCCAGTTTTTCGAGAAACTGCGGCAACTTTTTCGTAGAAATCATCGCCCAAACCCGCCGAAAGACTACCACTGGCTACCAAAAAATCGGGTTTTAGTGCTTCGATTTGTTTCAACATTTCGGTGGCTTCTTCAGGCAAGATTTCGGCTCCTGGCATTCCGAAACGATACTGTGCATTAGTAAGCACATCGACCGCAATGAAGTTTTCACGAGTCCAATTTTTGGTTGTAATCGTCTGAAAATCAATCTTTTCTTTCTTCAGTAAATCTTGCAGCAAATCGCCCGTTGGGCCTCCTGCCGTGAAAACTGCTTTTGATTGTCCACCCAAGCGTGCTATGGCTTTTGAAACGTTGATTCCGCCACCGCCAGCATCGAAATGTGGGTTTTCACAACGAATTTTCTGTTCGGCCACCAAGCCCGAAAATTTGGTACTTTTGTCAACCGCTGGATTGACTGTTAATGTGATTATTTTCATAAATTTAGTTTTGACGGGGTCGCCCGTGCGATGATAGAATGAGCGAATGGTAGAATGTATAAGAATAATTAAATATTTTTTTTATTCACTCATTCTCTCATTCGTTCATTCATTATTCTTATCTCTCTCGGATGAAAACTTCGCATGGTTTCTTCCAAAAATACTCTATCGAGGTGCGTATAAATTTCGGTTGTTGTGATTGACTCGTGTCCGAGCATTTCTTGTACGGCTCGCAAATCGGCTCCGCCCTCGATGAGATGCGTAGCAAATGAATGGCGGAATGTATGCGGCGAAATGTTTTTCTGAATTCCTGCTCGCTCGGCTAAATCTTTGATTATCAAGAATATCATAACTCTCGAAAGTGCTTTACCTCGACGATTCAAGAAAACAATATCCTCGGCTTCTTCTTTGATATCTTGATGATTTCGTATAGTTTCGAGATAAATTTTTGTGTACTTAATGGCATCTCGACCGATAGGAATCAACCTTACCTTTCGTCCTTTTCCGAAAACTCGCACAAAACCAATATCAAAATAACAATTCGTTAGTTTTAAATCTATCAACTCCGAAACCCGCATACCGCAACTATACAAAACTTCTAAAATGGCTCGATTACGAGTGCCTTCGGGGGTAGAAACATCAATCATTTCGAGCATCTGTTCGATTTCAGGAAAAGACAGCGTATCGGGCAGCTTTCGGCCAACTTTTGGCGATTCAATCAAATGCGTGGGGTCGGTCTGAATCAAATTTTCGATGGCCATGTATTTGTAGAACGATTTAACGCCCGACAAAATACGTGCCTGTGAAGTAGCCGAAAGCCCAAAATCATTGAGGTATTCCAGGAAATCCATAATATCACGCTCGGTGATGGTTTCGGGCTTGGGTTGGTGCTTTGAGATTTCGGCAAATTGACTAAGTTTTTCCACATCACGCACATACGCTTCAATGGAGTTTTCGGACATCGAACGCTCCAAGCGTAAGTAATTTTTAAAGTGCTGTATGTAGATTGGCCAATTCAAAAGATATTCTGTTAATTTTACGGCAAATTAAGTCTTTTATCTCTATACATTTTGTCGAATGTCGAAAAATATCATCATTATCAACGGCCCAAACCTTAATCTTCTCGGAAAACGTGAACCACATATCTATGGAAGTCTGACTTTTGAGGCTTATTTTGAAGAATTGAAGGCGATATTTCCTGAGGTTACGCTGCATTATTTTCAGTCGAACCACGAGGGAGCAATCATAGATAAAATCCACGAAGTGGGCTATGGCGATACCGAATTTGCAGGAATTGTAATCAATGCGGGGGCATATACGCATACTTCGGTTGCCATTGTAGATGCACTTTCGGCCGTAAAAACACCTGCCGTTGAGGTACATATCTCGAACATTCATACCCGTGAGGCTTTCCGCCATCATTCGTATCTGACTCGTGTATGCAAAGGCATGATTACGGGTTTGGGCGTAAAAGGTTATGAATTTGGGGTGAGGTATTTTTTGTAATACCTCACATTTTAATAATTGCCTTGCT
>NZ_JBMLRC010000150.1:1368-5700 GCF_049241225.1 Emticicia sp. | reverse complement strand
TATCTACATTGGTAAGCATATCTGATGGAATACGGCTATTGGTTTCGATTTTTAAACCTCTTTTTTGTAAGAATAATTTAGCCGAAAAAGGGTAAAAAGTATGCGTTACTCTATCCATCATGGTCAGAATGGCGTGTAATTGATTCAGTTTTTCGGTTCGGCCATTTGTGAAAAATTCATTTAATAAATAGCTGTAAGGCTCAGGATAAAAATTGGCTGAAATGGGAGAAATACCTCTTGCACCAGATTCGAGTGAGTCGAGAGCAGTGGCAGTATCAGCGTTGTAAAGTCCAAAATTTGTTCCTTTTACGGCGGCTGATTTTCGCTCGAGTGTAATAGAGTTACAGCTTGTATCTTTGTGATACACAAAACGCCCAGTCGAAGCCATCCATTTGAGCATATCAGTACTTAAAAGACGTTTGTAAGGAACTGGACATTCATAAACTCCCAAAGGAATATTGCCTGTTTCGTTCATAATTTCCTCCAAACGGATTTTCAATACATCATCACTTTCATCGGGTTCTACGAGCATACTCGTAATCAAAATCACGGCATTTATGCCCGTATCGTATATTTTTTTGATAAAATCTGCATTTGTCGCACCGCCTCGATTAAAAGTTCCAGTGGCAACAACTGGTACTTTATCTTGACAAAACTTAACGACACTACTCGTGAGTAGCAATCGTTCTTCGGTTGTGAGTTGATACATTTCGCTCGAAAGACAGTTGGCAAACATACCATTTGAACCAGCATCAAGATACATATTAGTCAGCCTTTCTAAGCCATCTATATCAATCTGATTGTTGGATTTGAACGGTGTAATCATCACTGGCCAAAGCCCTTTGGGTAATAAATTCATTATTTAAGGAAGGTTGAATATAGTTCAGTAAAATAGACTCACTCAAGTTTTATCAAAAATACTTGCTTGGTTTTTATACCATTTGCTAAGTTTTCTAAAAGTCTGTTAAATGCAATCGTTTTTCCATCGTGCGATATAACTAAATTTGTTGGCGATGGCGTGCTTGATTTTGAAATGATTCGTATTTGCTTTTCAAAATCAAGGTCATTGATTTCTATTTCACAAATACTTCCATTCCAAATATAAAAAATGCTTTTACCCGAAGGATGCCATCGAACGCTTCCTTCAACGTCAGATTTGTGAAAAGTAATTTGTTTTGGATTCCCTCCGTTTGGTGAAATGGTAAATATTTGTTTGATATTTTTTTCATCTTTTGCCAAGAAAGCAAGCAAACTTCCTTCGAAATTTGACCTGACAATGCCAGTGCAACCTGCTTGAGAAGTTTTTGAGGTGAAAGTTAGGCGTCGTTGCGAAGCACCCTTTGGTGGTTGAGGTAATTGAGATTCCGTGCCTTCCAAAGAACCGAACTCACCATCAATTTCAATGTTTTCGGGAATATCGACTATAAAAACTTCATCAACATTTTCTCCATTTTCTGTTTTTATAGTTCCAATAAATGCACGAGCCATTTGGCGAGTACCATCTGATTTCAAATAACCATTTTTACCAACCCAACTATCTCCAGCTGCATGGCTTATTTCATCGCTTCCATTTTTCGGATTTGGCACAACTTTCACCACCAATGCCGAAAACCATTCACCCGAAAGGTTTTCTCCATCGTTTTTATCTGAAATGTTTACAGATTTTCCTTTCTTTGAAACCCCAATCGTGCGTAAGTTTTGTTTTTGAGCTGTAGCATCTTCGAGTGCCTTCATGATAGCATCGTTGTAGGTAAAGCCAATCCAGTTGCCGTCTCCGCTAAACTCGTGTCGATGGGTTCCGCCTCTCAAAGCCCCTTTTGTAAATGGAGAATTTATATCTCGGGCATCAATAAAAATTGGATTGTCGTTTCTTGACTCATCAATCATTACTCCAGTGCGTCGCCATTGTTGATAAGGATTTTTCTCGCTTACATTATTCAAGCCATGAATAAAAACAATTTGATTGGCAACTGGTGAATAGCTTGCTGCCCCAACACCTGGCCCGAATGAATGATTATTTTTTACTTCATAAACTACCTTTTTTTCGCCCGTTTTTATATTTACCTTTTCAATCTTTGCCGATGCGGCAATTCCACCTTCATCGGTGCGGGTATCATACACTAACCATTGATTATCAGGCGAAAAATTATCGTTGTTATCTAAATCGTGGTGGTAGCTTAGGGCGTTGGTTAATTGTATTTCGGGTAAAAAACGCATGGTTTTACAACTTGTCAATAAGAGAAAAATTAAAGAAAAATAGCTTCGCATAGCTTCGAGGTTATTTGTTTTGTGGCTGACTAATCACCCCCAAATATCTGCCCAGCCAGTAGGGGAGCAACCAAATATCGCCCGCACTATGCTCCGAGGTGCCATTTCCTTTTGTTCGGTCCAGATTAAACATATTGGCATTATGTCTTTGAATTGGTCGTTCATCAGGCGGTAATACTTCCTTAATGGTTTGGCTGCGGAAGTTAGTAGAAATTTTCTCAATATCCTTCCTGTGGCTATTCATAATTGTCCAGTCGACGAGGTCGAGTGGGTGTTCTTTCAAATACCAAGTAGCTTCGTTTAAATCAAAACTTTGTGTGCCTGTCACGGCAGTGAAAATATTCCATAAACCCTCTTTTTCGGGGCGTTCGGCTTGCCAATGGTCGATAATTGCTTTTTTGTAATGGGCTTTGAGCGTGTCATTGAAAGCATAACGATATAAACCCCAATAACCCAGAAAATACATTTCATCGTCGGAATGATTCCACGCATCCGACATTTTTTTACTGTGTTCGTCGGCATCTTCGGGGGCGTAACCAATTTGTTTCATTGGTCGCATCAAATTTTCAAAATAGCCGTGTTTTTGCATCAGTTCCAATGCTTTTTCTTTATAAATTGGCTTTTTTGTGAAATAATAAGCCGTTTGAAGCATTGAAATAATATTCGATGAGTTGAGTTTACGGTCGCCAACATTGGTCGGGAAAGCATTTACATAACTCGGATTCCAACGCCCCCAAGCGGTTGGTTTCCCATCATAATCAATTAAATATAAATCGTTTCGCACGATATGCCCCGTGAGTGTATCAATGAGGGCGACCGCTCGTTTTTTGAGGTCAGGGTCTTTGATGAGTTCGGCCATCGCACCATAGACAAAAATATGTCCGATAGCCTCATCGCTACTGGTGGTGGCTTTCCAGTCCCATTCTTTGTCGGGTGAATGTTGCCAGCGGTCGGGGTCGGCGAGTTGTTGAATAAATCCACTTCGCTCAAACGAACGAGCAGGAAAGCCAGCGATTGGATTGATGGAATAAAGCCTTTCCATAGCATCGAGCGATTCTCGACAGTTTTGTAAAGCATCCGCTTCTTTCGTAACCACATACCGAAAAATTTCGCTACCTAAATACATCGAAGTCCAAAGCCCATCGTTATCTGAGTCAGCCAAATAACCAGTTGCAAGATTTCCTTTTTCCATGTTATCAAGCGAGGCATTGAAACCGTTTCTTATGTGTCGGCTTCTGACTTGTTTTTCAAAGAAAGCGGCTTTATCGTGCAAAGTCATTTTCTTGAAACAAATTTGCGAAAGTCCTTTATCGCTGACAATTAAAACAGAGTGCTCTGGACCTTCGGAGATATGTTTGATTTCATTACTCGTTAGCCAGCGTTCACCATTATAATAGTCAAATTTTCCATCTTTTTTCAAGGCAAATGCTCCGTTGGTAGTGCCAAACCAAACCTTTTCACCAATACTTTTGATGGTCGTAATTTCGGTCGTCGGTAGTTTCGTTTGCTTAATGCCAATTTGCTTTTTTGTGGCAATATTTACCAAGAAATAGCCATCATTTGTACCGATATAGAGGTTTTTATCGTCTGCTGAAAAATCAAAAGCAGTAAAATCGTTTCCCTCAAAAATTACTTCGTTTTTCTTAGTTTCGGCTGAAAAAGTTGAAATTGACTTTTTGCCCAAAATCCAAAAAAGATTAGTCGAACTTTGAAACTTTAGGTCAATAATTTCATCTTTGAAATCGGATAATTTCCATAAAGTTTGAGTTTTATCAATCAACTGAAGGGCTTTTCCATTTGAAATAAGGAAATTGAAATTTTTGCCTCCAACAAATATTTTTGCATCAGAAAGCTCATGTTTGGCAAATAAACTTCCTGCCCAAGCATTGCTGAAAACTGTTTTATCATCCAGCAAGACGAATTGCTTTTCGTACAAACTAATTCCTTTGATATTTTTATTTTGAATTGTTCTGTATGTATTATCTGCAATCAGATTTCCTGCATAAAGAAATTGTCCATCGTGCGGAACTGATAAACCTGCCGATGAATATATTTTAATATTGC
>NZ_JBMLRC010000150.1:0-1268 GCF_049241225.1 Emticicia sp. | reverse complement strand
GAATAAGTGATATGCAATAATCCGTCAGCAGTTTGAATCAATGAAGGATACGAAAAACTTCCTTTGTTAGGTTCTACTTTTTCGAGATAAGTCTTCCATTTCCAAGTATTTCCTTCATCTTCTGATAAAAATAAGCCAATTCGGTAGCGACCGTCGTCAATATCATTGCCAAGAAAAGCCCAACGCCCATCTTGCAACACCAAAAGTTCAACACTTGCAGTATTTGGAATAGTGGTTTTGGTGCTTACTTGCCAAGTTTCACCATTATCTTTTGATTCGCTTGTGTGTACTCTGGCGGGGTCATCGCCGCTATCACGCATGAGAGCATATAAGTTGCCGTTTTTCTTTTGAATAATGGCTGGTTGAATCGGCCCTCGACCCACCAAAGGTAAACTTGGCCGCCAAGTTGAGCCATCATCATCAGAAATCGCCATTATCGACATATTGAAGCCATCGGAATATAATGGTAAAATTATTCGTTTATTGGGCAAAAGGAGCGGTTTTATGCGAGTCATCCAGCCGAAACTACGTTTTACGGGGTCGTTACTCGCAGCAATGATTGATTCATCATATTTTGGTGCGTAACCTGCCCAACCTGCTGTGCTGGGTGGTGTTTCTTTCAGTCTTTGGGCAACTTCTTTTGCAAAATTATCATCGGGTTTTAGTAAAATATTATCCTGCCAATTCCAAATTGGTGGACCACTTTTCAGATAATCGGTCGAGGTACGAAACCTTAAAATTGATTGTTCCCATTTATTGGCTTGAACAGCAATCCAAACCAAGAAAAGTTTTTTTTCGTGGTTCAAAAAAAGTACAGGATTACAATCGGGAATATTCGGTGTATCGGCCATCAAAAAAGGCTCAGACCATGTAGACTTACCTTTTTCGAGCCTTGCTCCCATCAATTTTACATCATCAGATGTACGTTCTCCGCTGCCGTGAAACCAAACACACAAAAAATCTCCGTTAGGTAATGCCACAATACTGCTGGCGTGGACATGTTTTTCTTGTATCGGAAAAATAAGTGTAGATGATTGAACAGCAGTGTTTTGTGCAAAAACATTATGTATTGTTAAGATTGAAACACACAGAAATAATAAATATTTTTTCATGTCTGATGGCTAAATTCTGTTGTTAAGGTTTGAATATATTTCAGGATTTTTAGGCTTTCTATTCTGTCGACTTGTGGACTATCGACCGTGGACTACTAATATTTCAAATTTATTAGATTTTATTGAGTATTTATTAAAAAAAATCAAGAATATTAC
>NZ_JBMLRC010000149.1:0-3887 GCF_049241225.1 Emticicia sp. | reverse complement strand
GATTCCCGATTTTATCGGGCGGATTTGAAAAAGAACTGGCCGATATGCGAGATTATCTCGAAAAAGGCGACCGCCGAAAACCAAAGGGTAGGATAGGGTTTTGATGGATTTTGATTAGATTTGTAAGAAAAAGATAAGTAATTATGCACATTTCATGGCTTCATTTAGAAAATTTTAAAAGGTTTTCAGATTTAATAATAGATTTAACCGAGTTATCAACTCCACCAAAATTAGTATTATTGATTGGAGGAAATGGCTCGGGGAAATCTTCGGTTTTTGATGCTTTTGAAGTGATGGCAACAAATAAGAAAGGTAAGGGACTTTTACCTCAGACCAATAACTATTTTGAGAAGGGTGAGAAAGAGTTTAAAATTGATGCTCAATTTGCTGATATAGAAGGAAATCGAACAACAAATACATCATTTTATGGGCGAAGTAGCTTAAAACAAGTTCCTCGACTTACCCGTACCTCGTTTGGTCAAACTAAATTTGACTTTGAAAATGACACTGATAGACCAAGGTTGTATATTGAAAGAGATGAAAGGTTTGAAAATGATATTGAGCATATAGTTAAGTTGATGATTGATGATTTATTTAAGGGTGATGGTCGTAGTCGCTCAGAAATTATCAATAATTATATCAATCCGATAAATAAAGCCTTTAAACGTATATTTAGCGAGCATTCAGACAAAACTGTTTTGGAGTTTTATTCTTTTACTCCACCAGTTGATGGCAAAACGGCCGAGATTTTATTTAAAAAAGGAAACTCAATAATTCATTATGACTTATTGAGTAATGGTGAAAAAGAAATTTTTAATACTTTATTCAATTTATTAAGTAGAAAAGATTTATACCAAAATACTATCTATTTCATGGATGAATTAGATTTGCACTTGAACACACAGTTGCAATATAATTTGTTAAAAGAAATTACTGAAAACTGGATTCCCGAAAACTGCCAATTATGGACGGCCAGTCATTCGCTTGGTTTTATCGACTACGCCAATGAGTCGGCTCACGGAGCAATTATTGACTTTGATGATTTAGACTTTGATACTCCTCAGGTGCTGTATCCACAACCTAAAAATAATTTTGAGGTTTTTGAGATTGCTGTAAGTAAAGATTTTATGCGTAAGGCCTTCAAAGGAAGTAAAATCTTTTTTGCGGAAAACACAGACACTCCATTTTATAATAGTTTGGAATTTAAAGATACCCTATTTATTAATGCAATTGACAAAAAAGATGTATTCTTTAAAGCAAAGAACAACGAAGTATTTGGCCTAGTTGATAGAGATTACTTGACCGATATTGACATCGAGCAAATCAAGCATCAATATAAAAATTTACGAATTTTGAATTATTATAGTATTGAAAACTATTTTTATCATCCTGATAATTTAGAAGAATATTATCTGAAGAAAAAGAAAGATTTTGATAAGGAAGTGTACGTTCAAAAAATCAGAGAGATAAAAAATGAAAAGAAAGATACAATTCTATATGGTATTGATTTAGCCCGAAGAGGTTATCCTTTTTTTAATGAAAGTACTTTAGAAAAAGAAAAGCAATCTTTTATTGAGAATGGCAAAACAATTGTAGAATTACTACGTTCGGATGATTTTGAGACGTTTTACAAAGTCTTTCCTGCCAAAGAATATGGTAAGACAATACTCGAACGTCAAAATCTATCGAAAATTGATTTAAGTCAGACAAAATGGTTTAGAGAAAAAATACAAGATATTATAAAGTAAAAAAGGTCGAATTTATTGCTCGACCTTTTACGTAACTCGCTTATGAATCTGCAAATCGCCTGATTTGAAACTTAAATCAATTAATCCTACTCTTTTCGTCTTCGAGACTTGTTTGGCGTTGTCTGGCAGATTTTACTTGCTTATTACCAAAATTATAACTGAGATTTACCCGAACCATTCGGCTTTCCCAGCCACCCGAACCAACTATTTTTAGACCTCCGAATTGGGTGCTTCCTCGCCACGGAGAAGTAAAGAACACATCGCTCATGGCTAATCTGAATGAAACTTTCTCTTTCAGAATTCGTTTTTGTAGAGCTAAATCTAAAGAACCCTGACTACGAGTGACGTACGTTCCGCCCCAAATACCTGGCGAACTGTACCAGCCCGAAACCTCAAAATTCCATTTACGAGGCAAACTGAAGGTATTTTGGCCATAAAAACTCAATACATTCGCTCGAATATCCATAAATTTCTTTTCATCCGACTTGAAATTTGTGTGATAAGCATCAATACTCAAATAGACATTCCACCATTTTGTTGCTTGAAAAGGATACGAGATACCAAGATTAATGACCTGCTGATTGGCGATGTTACGTTCCATCAAAAAGTTACGATTATAACCCGTCGTATCGGTTATTTGTGCAAAGAAATCTCGCACGAAACTGTAGCTCAACGAGGTCGTGAGGGTGTATTTGTAGGTGTGTGAAAGTTTCAGATTATCAACGTATTGTGGCTGTAAGAAAGCATTACCTTTTTGGTAGGTTAGCTCGTCGAGTTGCCACTCAAAAGGGTTTAGCGACTGATACGTTGGGCGTTCGATTCGGCGGCTGTAAGTCAAACCCCAAGAATTATTAGTATTGGCTTTGTAGGTGATGCCCCCGCTCGGAAACAAGTTTGTGTAGTTTCTTTTTACTCTCGAATCAGCATTGTTTTGTTGGCTCGTCAGATTTCCATCCGAGATAGTCTGTTCAGCTCTCAACCCCAACTGCAAGTCCACTTTTTTGATGCTCTTATTGTAGTTGATGTATGCTGCATTGATGCGTTCGGTATAGACAAAATTATTCGACCGATTTTGGTTAAAAATATCTTTGCTATCAACTACATCAAAAAAATCAAAGGTATTATCTGTTTTTACTACCGATAACTTAACCCCAAATCCTAATTTACCTTTCAAGAAATTCTGTTCGTAATCAACCTTGGTCGATAAAATCCCGATATCGGTTGGAGTATTCATCTTGAATGTTCTTGAAAAAATCTCTTGTGTTTCGTCGCTATTTTTATAGATATTGGGCTGATTACTCTGGCGACGATTGCTGTAAGTACCAAAGTCAAAATCAATATTCAGAACGTGCCCGAGTGTGTCGGCAAATCGGTAGTTGCTGTTTAGATACAAATTACGGCTGTTAGAATTATTGCTATTATTGGCTACTAAAACCTGCGATGGAATAGTGCTATTTTCTGGAAATATCGGAGTTCGGCTAAACGTTGAATTATCGTTTGAATTGAGATTACTATTCAGAATAACGCCTAATGTACTATTTTTAGATACAAAATAATCGAGTCCCAGCTTGATATTATTGCTCTGATTATCGTTGATGGTTTCGGCTTTTTGGTCGAAAATCGTATTTACTTGCTCACGGTAGAAATTGAGATAAGACCAATTTTTGCCGAGACGATTGCTGTATGTTCCGAAAATATTTGTTTTACGAGTACGATGATTGAACGAAACCGAAGCATTCGTTTTGCCGTATTGTCCGTAGCCATAACCGATAGCTACCGAACCGTTAGTGCCAAAACGTTTATCTTTTTTTAGTCTGATGTTTATGATACCCGCATTGCCTGCCGCATCGTAGCGTGCTGAAGGTTGTGTAATTATCTCAATAGCCTCAATATCAGATGCTTGCAGTGATTTCAGATACTGAGTGAGGTCTTGCCCTTGCAAGATAGATGGTTTGCCATCAATAAAAATCCTGACACCAGTTTTACCTTCGAGTATGACGTTTTCGTTGTTATCAAGCACCACACCTGGCGATTTTCGTAGTAATTCCAGACCAGTCGTTCCTGTAGCACTCAGCGAGCCTTGTACATTGAAAACCGTTTTATCGGCAAGCACTTCTACGAGTGGTTTTTGGGCTTTTA
>NZ_JBMLRC010000148.1:0-1596 GCF_049241225.1 Emticicia sp. | reverse complement strand
ATTTCATAAAATTTATACCTGCTGCTATACCAATTCTATGCTTTTTGGTGTAAAGTGGGAGAAGTTTAAGTTCTGAAAAAACTGCAATTGAGTTTTGAATACCAATATTTGGCAAATTTTGAATATTCGTAGTATAAAGCGGCGACTGTATAGTATTTACACCTAAGGTTATACCTACTCGCTTTAATAAATAACGAGTGTACGAACTTTCGTAGGTATTCAATGAATTGGCGTCTTCCATTTGTTTGCCAAATAAGAAATTCACTTCATTTTTATAAAATGGTATTTCTGATTGTATTTTTTCGTAAGTTTTGTTCTTTTTGGGTGCAAGAATAAACTTTCGAATTGGCAAAATCCGATAGCCAACACTCAATGAAAGATAATTAGAATTTAGCCTAATTGGGTTTGTTTGTCCGTTGAATTCTAAGTTACTGACAATTGGTGTAAGGCTACGATTATAATTCAAGTCTATCATAAATCCACCAACATCTACTCCTACGCCCACACGAGCATCAAAATTTACTTTGTTTGGCGATTTATTGAACGCATTTATCACACTGATTATATTTCTCTGATTAATCAGATATTCTCGCATATATTTTCCTTGTTCAGAATTATCATTTTCATATCGCTTAAAATTTTCATCAAAAAACGCAAAAGTCCTCTGTTCTTCTTTAATACGCTTTTTTACATCAAATTTAGATTCATAGAGAAAGTTAGTTCCTACGCCCAAATTCATTCTAAACCAAGGGAACAATTTATAACTATACGTGATACGTGGACTGATGAAAGTCAAATCTCGACTGTAGCTACCTCCACCAAATGACGAACTCGCATAATTGTTCATATCTCCCCAAGTGTGGTTCAATTCTCCCTGAAAAATATGCTTTTTTTTATCTACACGAGCAAAAACTCCAACTGTCTGTTTGGGCGACGATTGTAAGTCTTGTAAAATAGTACTGCTAAAGATTGGTAAAGAATTAATATTTTTCACATCAGTAAAATTGAAATCTCCTTTAATCCCAACCGTCAATTCCTGTGCGTGTACCGACGAAATGGTGAGCAGAAATATTAGTAACTTTTTCATAATCAATTATTTGTGTGTTTGTAGGTTTTTGTCAATGTGAACAGTAATCGGGCTGTATGAATTCTGGATTTGTACCAGCGGTTTCTTAGATTTTGTATCAAAAAGTAGCGTTTCTTGATTGTTATAATTGCTTAAAAATTCTCGGTAAGCACTTGGTGTATTGATTTGCGAGTATGTTGTGCCGAGGTCGAATCTAAAATCTTCAAAACGCCTTACATTGACTTCGATAGTAGAGCGAGACGCATTGACCACGAGTTTATCAAGCGAATTGAAAAGGTTTAACTTTACGCTGCCGTATTTCGATTCTAAAAGCGTAGTTCCGCTCGGATTGTAAAGTTCAACAATTGCTTTTTCTGATTTACAGACAAAACTTCCATCAAGGTTTTCGGCATAAACATCGCCAAATGATGATTCGATGTTGAGTTTTCCCGAAACATCGGTCAAATTAAGCTTACCGAAATTAAATTTTACGGCCAATTCTCCCGAAAAATCATTGACCGAAATATTGC
>NZ_JBMLRC010000147.1:0-16452 GCF_049241225.1 Emticicia sp. | reverse complement strand
TTCAATCCTTAATCTCGTCTTTAATTTGCACCTCAGTTACTGGGCCGTATTTTTCGGCAATCTTCTTAATCTCGGCCGATTTTCCTACCAATACAAACTGCAATTTATCTTTCGGAAAATAAGTATCAATGATTGATTTTGCTTTCTCAAGTGTAAGTCCATCAACGTTTTTCTCGAAATTATTGATGAAAGACTCATCGAAATTGTACCAAAACATTTGAGTCAATAAACCCGATAATTGTCCTGCGGTTTCGTAGCGTGGCGGAAATTGTCCTTTCACGTAGTTTTTGGCCGAAGCGAGAGCGTTTTCATCAATGCCGTTTTTGTGAAGTTTATCCAGCACTTCCAAGGCTTTATCGATGGCGGCCTCGGTAGTTTTATTTGCCGTGAAAGTTGAAATAGCAAACGTTCCACCAGTTTTTAATGGACTGAAACGGCTATTGGCTCCGTAAGTTAGACCAGTATTTACACGAAGTTCATCGTTGAGCATTGAGGTAAATCTGCCGCCAAAAAGCGTATTTATAACGTCAATTGCTACGTAATCGGGGTTATTTCTACTAATTCCTGCGGCTCCGATATTGAAAGTTGTTTCACGAGCATCATCTTTATTGATAAGCAAAACACGGTTTCCAGTTGGCTTTGCGATTGGCTTCGCTGCTAAGTTTTCTTGTGCTTTTGTACCTTTTTTCCACGAACCCAATAAGGCTGTTAAAGTATTTTTCATTTCTGCACTATTGAAATCACCAACTACTGCAATGGCTGAGGCTTCGGGGAGGTAATTTTCTTTGTAGAAAGTTTTTATATCTTCAACTGTTAGTGGACTAACCGTCGATTTTTTGCCTTGAATGATATTGCCATATACGTGATTTCCGTACATAAATTTATCGAAATAAGCGGGCAAAACCGAACGTGGACTTTCTTTCTGTTGGTCAAGATTTGAGAGTAAACGTTTCTTTTCTTTTTCAAATTCGGCATTATCGAAAGCTGGTTCGAGCAAAATTTCTTTGATGATACCCAGTACTTTTTCTTTGTCTTTGGTTGCAAATTTGGCCGATAAACTTGCCGATTCTTTTGAAGCATAAGTGCTTACATTTGCTCCTATGAAGTCAAGTTCTTCGTCGAGTTGGGCTTTTGTGTAGCTTTTTGTGCCGTGTTTTAGGGCAGTTGCTGTCAAAGAAGCTAATCCTGCTTTTGTGCCGTCATAGATGGCTCCTGCTGGTAAAACTACTGAAACACTAATAACTGGCACTTCTTTTTGTTCCATCAAATAGACGGTCAGGCCATTGGGTAATTTGAATTTTTGATATTTGGGCAACTGATAATTTTGTGCCGAAATTAGGCTGCTACTTAGGCATATCGCCAAAGCTGCATTGAAGAATATTTTGATATATTTAGACATGATTTTAGACAAGAGATTTGAGAATAAGTAGTCCACCGTCAATGGTCGGTAGTCTACAGTAAAGCGTTCATTGTTAGTTTTTTACGCAAAAAAAATAAAATATTTCGGTTATTGCCTGTGTCCTCACAGGCAATAACTACCTTATTCTTCGGTGTTTGCTTTCAGAATACCTACTGTGCGAGTGGTTTTCTTGAAATATTTTTTAGCTACATTTTTGATGTCATCAACCGTTACTTTATTGAAAGCGGCTGGTGCATCAAACATTTTTTTGTAGTCGCCAAAGAAAACTTCATAGGTGCCGATATTATTTGATTTTCCATTAATGGTCTCGATTTGACCATAGAATTCCATCAATTTCTGATTCTTGATTTTCTGCAATTCTTTTTCAGTAATACCTTCGGTTTTAATCTTCTCTATTTCTTCATAAATCGCCTTTTCTAAATCATTCTCGTTGACTTTATCGGCCGCAACAGCATAAAAATTAAAGAGAGTTGGGTCGAAACTTTCGCCATAGTTGGTGAAAACTTGCGTAGCAATCTGCTTTTTATCAACCAAAGAGCTATATAGACGAGAAGATTTTCCGCTACTTAGAATATCGCTCAAAATGGTTAGTGCATAATAATCTTCGTTTTTTGATTCTGGCACTTTGTAGGCAATCATCAAGGCTGGCGTAGAAACATCTTTTTGCACCCAAACACGGCGTTCGCCAGTTTGCGGAGGCTCAACAATCATTACTTTTGGCGGCTCGGGCTGGGCAGGAATCGGCTCGATGTATTTTTCGGCTAAGCGTTTTATTTCATCAAATTTTACATTTCCTGAAATGACAGTTACGCAGTTGTTTGGAGCATAATAAGTTTTGAAATAACGCTCCAAATCCGACTGTTTCCAGTTTTTCATGTCATCTTCATAACCAATTACTGGCCAATGATAGGGATGTTCGTGAAAAGCCGTGCCTTGAACGGTTTGCGAAAGCAATTCCCACTTGGAGTTTTCGAGGCCTGTGCTACGCTCGCTCAAAACTACACCTCTTTCACTCTCAACCATTTTCGGGTCGATACTTAGTGTTGCGATGCGGTCGCCCTCCAAGTCGAAAATCACTTCGGTGGCTGATGATGGAAACCAGTTGGTGTAAACCGTTACGTTTTCGGTGGTATAAGCGTTGTTTGCTCCACCATTGAACTCCATGGTGCGGTCAAACATTTTTGGGCCGTACTTTTTCGCCCCATTGAACATCATGTGTTCAAAAAAGTGCGAAAGACCAGTAATGCCTTGGTATTCGTTGCGGCTACCTACTCGGTAGAACAAATACATATTGGCGTTAGGAATGGAACTGTCTTCAATCACCAAAAACTTCATGCCGTTTTTGAGTGTGAATGTTTTTACGTCTTCTGCTTTCATTTGTGCATTGGCCGAGAGTAGCCCCACACAAAAAAGTGCAGACATCAGAAGCTTTTTCATTGGAATAAATTTAAAAATAGTTTGCTGTTTATTGATAATAACCCAAAGTTAGTGTTTGAATCTCAAATAATTGGTAGTTTTTAGACCTAAAGTAAATGTATTTTAGTACCTAAGCAAATAGGTAGAATGATGCTTGCAAGTTTACATGGCCGTAAAGTGCGATTAGAATTAATTGTGTGGAATAAGAATTGCTAAATTGAAAAATTATATTTCGTTAATTATTTCAAGGGTCAAGCTATAAATTTCTTGTTGTGCTTTGGGGTCGGTTGTTCCAAAAATTCCATTTGTGATAGCCGAACGGATGTAGCTGACGCGTTCGCTGATTCGGGTTTTTAATACAACGGCATTGTAGCCCTCAAGAATATCCATACTTTCTTTAAGCATATTTGTATTGGTTCGTAATCGATTGATAACGACGCCGTATTTCAATAGAGGCTTTTTTTTCTGAACTTCTCGCAGGGTGCTCAAAGTAGCTTTCATGGCAAGTACATCATAGATTCCGATGGTTGTAGGCACAAGCACGTAGTCGCTGATACTAAATAAATCAGCCAATGAGTCTGTTAGATAAGGGGGCGTATCAATCAATAGAAAATCATAGGGTAACGATGCAAAGTTAGGGAGTTCTTGTGGTGGAAGAATGTCGATTCCCTCAAAAGTGTGGCTGGTTTCGGTTAGGCTACCCTGAACGTCGGTATCAAGGAGGGCTACTCTCAATCCGCCATTTTGTAGGCAGGAAGCAATGTTGAGCGATAATGTGGTTTTGCCTACACCACCTTTTTGTTGGGCTACTGTGATGATTTTCATTGATACGGTGTTTTGATGACGACTGGTATTTTAACCAGTTTTTTAGCGATTTTGGTATTATTTATAGATAAATTCTGACAAAATTACGTTTTTCTTGTCTTATTTGTACAAAAAACAGCTATTTTACTTCTTATGCATATGTGTGTAGTTTCAAACAATAAATGCACCAAAAAAACGCCCCAAATTTTTATTTGATTTGAGGCGTTGGGTTGTTTATCTTTTTACACTAATTAAACAAGGGCTTACCAAGCTAGCTGAGACTTGACAGAAACTTACACCAATAGCTTTGTGGTCGGGTGGTATAATTACCCAAGCATTAGAGATAGAATGAAGTATATCTTCTTTATCGTACCCATAAGGATTTACAAATATACTACCCCCAGGAAAACCTCTTTTTTCCGTTGAGAAGGTAAAAGTACCTTTTCTGTTGTTATAATCATGAGATACATTTAGGTTTAGGCTTTGGTCTTCATCATGAAAGTAAGCGGCTCCTGACAAATCAGGAAGAGTGAGGCCGTAATAAAATGCTTTAGGGTCTTCGCGTTGACTCGATTGATAGATTTTACCATAGCTGTCCATAAATTGAAGTCTTAGGGTATAATATCTCTGGTCATCCCAATACTCATCCGATTTACCACCTGCAAAACGCACTGCCCTTATATCATAACCTTTAATGTCTATACCCTTGAAGAAATACGAAAGTTCATTTCGGTAGATTATTTCTGTAAATTCAAGGTCTCTCTGACTACTATATGATACCAAAGGCATATTTGCTTCTTGTTTCGCATTTACATCATAAGTCAATACCCATTGTTCATTAGGCCCTAAACCTTTCGTTACTATATTTTTGGTAGTCTTACTTGAGAGGTTCCCTTTTCTATTAGGTGCAAGCCCTTCCCATTGTTGAGCGTTGGCATTGGCAGCACTTAATACATCTAATACTACAGAAGAAGTTTTGCTCCCCCCACTCTGAGTTGGCTGTTGTGTAGCACTAAATGGAAATACTGGATTAGAAACAGGTTGTTCAATGATTTCTGTTAGTGCATATTTATTGATTCCATTAGTGTATTTGCTTACGATATTATTCTTGCGATTGATGTACCAGAGTTGATGCTCACCACCAAAGTATGGCATAGAAGTGATTTGTTTATAATTTCCGTTCTGAGATGGCATAATAGATAATACTGACCTACTGCTCTCTGCCTGAATGTAGGCATAAACGATTGAACCTGATTCATAAACGATACTTGATTCTATGTTTATTCCTTCAAGGTTTCCACTATCTGTTAGGCGTATATCTACAATATCGGTAGCAATTTCTTCGAGAATAGTATCTGTTTCATCAAGAATGGCAAGTGTGCCGTTAATAATCCCAAATTTGGCTGCTGCTGGGTTGGCTATCGAACGGCTCCAAATTTCCTTTTGTTGTGCTCCTTTTCCCCATAGAATAGCAATCTTACCGGATGTGAAATTCAATTGAGCAACCCCATTTATTGATTTTAACATTCCGTTGAGCGGTAGATAATAGTTGTTATCGAGTATATCGCTGACTCCACCTTCTGACAACATTAATGCAGATTTCTTTTCAGTAACATTTTTCCTTCTCGATGGCGACTGTGTACTGATTGCTTTTTCTGAAACAAATAACCACGTGTTACTCTTTGCCTCATCTTTATTTTTTACAATCGCTATTTGACTTCCATTGAAGGTTACATAACTCTCATCACTAATGTTATACATCATACCTCCGCGAACATCCCATAGCTGATGGTCGAAGGAATCTTCTTGCGTAATGACGAGTTTTGGTGGTTTTGATGTGGAATCAATACTTAGTACATAGTTAGTATCAGAGTCGGGATGATTTTTGAGGTGAATCTTGCCTGAATTAGCAATATACCATTCTTGAACGTCGCCAACGTCAGCACCATCATACTGAGACATAATAACTTCTTTATTGTTATCTAATTCGTCGTCGACTCTTACAGATAGCACTTGTTTATGGCCTGAACTGTTTTTAATAACAGAGAATTTTGGTTGGGCTTTGCTGCCAAAACGCTCAAAATAGCCTCTATGAAATAGAAAGTGTGCACCTATGCTTAATATATCTTGGATTTTGTATTCTGCAACTACTCGGTCAAATACATCCGTAATACGTTCTTGTAAGTCATAAGGAAGTAGGTCAATTACGGGTACGAGGTCATCATACCGAATTAAGCCCCAACGCATGGCATCGGCAGTAGATTCAACCCATTTACCCATGTCGGAGATAACAGCTCCTTCCCCTCCGATGGCTCTGTATTCGACACTTTCTCTCTCTGATTTGCTTTGTTCACGGTCTTTTGAGGTATTTTCTATCCTCGTTTTAGCTTCAATACCCCCTTCAAAAACTGCCGTAGAGACACTGGCTTGAAAATGTGCTTCGTGCTTGCTTGCTACCTCATTGATAATATCTGTAGCCTTTAGTTCGTGGGTTTTAGAGTGGTAAATCTTTGCCCCAATAAACATACTTGTGGGTACGAATTGCCCGAAACTCAACAGAATAGTATTGATGCGTTTGAAGCAGGCAAAGGTGTCTTGCTCTTTTTCTAAAGCCCTTTCTAAATATTCAATCAAGTCATCGGCTGCACAAGGTTGTAGGGTATCAAACGATAACTCAATCTTGGGTAAGTAGAAGCTGGCAATCATACTAATTTTTTTAATTTTAGTATTGACTTCATTGAATGACTCTTTGTTGTAGGCATAACCAGCCTTGACAGCCGCAGATACAAAACCCTTACTGTAGCTGGCTGATAGCCCAAAACCTAAATTTACTATGCCGGCTTCTTGGCTTTTCCGTTGGTATTCATCAAGGGCTATCGAGGATTCAAAAAAACCAGAATAACGAGGCTTTTTAGAAAAAACTTTTACGGGTTTACTTCGGTTTTGTTGGGTAACTGGCTTTTCAGTATTATTATCTATCGGGCGATTCACGAATTTAACAGCATTTCGATAACCCTGCTCGATGGCGTTCTCTCTGTTGTAATCAACAACTATACCTTTAAATAAGCCCACACGTTCGAAAAGCAAGTCTTGCTCGGCGATTCCCATGCCGTAGAAGTCTTTGGTTGGGTCTAATTGATAAGAGCTGGCAAAATTTGGGATTCGGTAAGCATCTAATTCAGAAGAGAAATTTACAGGATCCATTTTAAGTCCTGAACCCACTTTCATGAGAGCTTTCAATTCTGTGTTTACCTCATCGAACAATTTGGGAATATTACCACCAGTTGCTTCAAATAGATTTTTAATGGCTGCTCTTTTTGCCTGTTTTTGAGCTTCAATTGAATTTACGCGTTTGGTTTCCGCATCAATAAGCTCAGTTTCATTAGAGAGTTCTTTCTTTTTTTCGTCGTGGGTTTTTATGTGCACTTCTCTGTCTTGGCTTTCTCCTTTTGCACCACCACCAATGATAATATCCCTATTGGTATCATTAGTCTGAATTGGTTGTTTTTCATGCACAATTACGGCTTTTGTTTCGCCACTGTTCGTTTGAATTGGAGTTTTTTCATTGGTTGATACCATCTTTGTTTCATTAGTAGTAACTTGAACAGGCTGATTCACTCTGACAGTTATTATATCATATTCGTCATCATCATCTAAGATTAGGGGCTTTACTTTACTTTCTTGAATAGGCTGATTCGCTTTAACGGTTATTACATCATATTCGTCATCATCATCTAAGATTAGGGGTTTTACTTCGCTGCTTCCTGTATTTGCTTGAAGATTCTCTTTTGTATCCGTATTTTTATTTAAATCTTTCATAGTTATATCTTCTATTTTAGGTTCTTTTGCTACTTCCAAAACTTCATTTTTATCAAAAGATATTGATGTTTGAGGATTGGTTGTAGAGGTTTCATCATCGTTCCTTGTATTATCAGGAACGATTTTGAATTTTTCAACTTGTTTTTTTAGGTCTTCAAATTGAACCTTAATACCTTGTTTTTTCAAGGGGCTTTCCTCCTCTACCTTCTTTGCTTTTGCAGAGGTTTTAGCGTTGGTTTTTTTATTTGAAGAATTCTTTTGGGTTTGCATCATTTTTTCTTGTCTTGAAAATTGATTTGTTACAAGAATTATTCAACCGATTAAGGTATGTAGTGACCTAACAATCATTTTATTTACTTTTTGACAGAAGTACCGTGTTTAACTGAAAACTCGGTGTCTTCTATTATAATTTTGGGTACTACATATTTCTTGAAAGCACATAAATCATTTATTAAATTTATTAGGCTTTTCTAAACTTTTATTGTCTTTAACATAGGCTTGGACAGTCTCAGTTAAATGACCTTTCCAACCTTTATTGACAAAACATTTGTAACCTTTATGATGAAAATATACGATGGCATTCGATAAATCATTAACAGCGTTTTTTGCTGTTATTTCAAATACTTCTCCATCTGGACCAAAACCTACTGCCGAATCAACGGATTTTACAAAGGGTCTGCCTGCTTCGTCGCTATGATACACTCTATTTGCTTCTAACTTGGAACTTTTCCCAATATAATCTTTAAGAGGTTTATTAGTCACTTCAATCTTAAACTCTTTTTTAGGGTCGTTAGAATTGGGGTCATCTATTACTTTTATTTCTTCAAATGGTAAAGTTGAATTAATCAGTTGCCCAATTAAATAGACGCGGTCGGTTATATTTCCTACAACTTTTCCAATATCATCTTCTCCCTCTTTTTTGATTAGTTCTTTATCGTCTAAATTTTGCATCATTCCAGCAACCCTTACATCAAGGTTTTCATCATATTCATATTCGAATATGACTTTTCCATTCTCATCCAATACGACGTTTCCATTTTTATCTTTCTTTTCTATACTTATTGTATATGGCCATACAGCAAACAAATCATAATCGCCAGTTAGAGCATTTAAATGGGCATTTTCATCCAGCTTATATGGTTTATGAGCATTTGTCATAGCCCGAAGACGTTTGAAATTTTTAAATCTTCCTTTAGCAAATGTTCGAAAATCATATACATCTTTAAAATAATTTCGAATACTAAGTGTGCCCCAAAACTTAGCATTGTTGTTTTTCAATTTATCTAATGCCTTTTCTCTATCATCTTGAAGTTTAGCTCTTTTTTTTATTTTTTCAGACTCCAATTCATTAGATTCTTCAATTTTCTTTGTTTTCTCGTCAAAGTCATCCTTAATAAAATCTAATATTTTTTTTTCAAAGCTTTCGCACAAATCTTTATAAATATCATTAGTTGAGTTTTCACTTATCCCATATAGTTTCTTCACATCATAGTATAAATCATAATATTTGGGATTATCACTGTTGTCCGACTTTTTTATTAGGATTTCGTAGTCTTGAAACTTATAAAGCCATCCTACTGATTTTCCATCTTCATCAAACACCTCCTCATAGCTTGACGAAGTTCCATTTTTTAATTTATCCTTATTTGCCAAAATCCAATTTACTCTTTCAGCGTAGATTCGTATCTGAATAGTATCTGAAGATTTACCCTCTTTGTAATCATATTTGATTTTTTCATCATAGTATTCAGCTTCTACCTCCGTCTTAACATTTTCATATACTTCTGTTAGAGAATGAGTAGCATAAGCCATATTGTCTAATGCCCCCTTAATCATACTTTTATTTAGCATGGGGTCTAAGCAAACAAAGCCTGCCATTGGCCCCCAACTACATGACTTTGATTTTACCCAAAAACTTTTGGCATCATAGCCTTGTTCAAGTAACATCCCGCAGGCTAGGCCGGGTGTGCGTGTCATGATTACGGCTCTTTGCTCTTTAGCAACCTTTTGAAAAACTTGGGCATCATGCAATGGAATACCATGCTTTTCGTACAACTCTTCAATTTTGATTTCTTTTAGGTTCATACAACAGATAAAATTTAAATAATTATGGGTGAAAAATTTATTAATAAGAACTTGCAGTTTTGATTTTGGGTGGAGTTGGCAAATGAAAATGACTGAGAATATAGCAACGGATGTACTCAGTTTAACCAATATTGGAAGTGAACTTTGCCGAAAAAAACACAAAGGGATTTCTCCTTCAATAGCAATATTGAATGAATTATAGGGCTTCCTTTTGGGGAGATGAATTTAGCTTGAAATTTTTGCGAGGCTCAAACCTCGTTTTAAGACAGGCTTATGAATACTATTATAAGCTTATTTTAAGAGGCATTTTCAAACTGGTATTTGGAGGTGTTTGTTTGTATTAGATGATATACAGAGATATGTACAGAAGGTATGAAAATACCTCTTACGTTGGGGTAATAACAGCGAGTCATAAGGTTCACAGAAAATAACAGGGTTTAACAAACGGTTGAGCGTGTAGATAACAAATGAAAGTTATATAATTAGCCTACAAAAGCTTAAGGTTTCATAAAAGACTAATCTTTTGTTATCTATTGCGAATAAATATAAATGCAATAATATTTCCAAGAAATTATACCGAAAAATAATAAAAAAGTAATACTAAGAGTTTTATGACTTCGGGTTTGCTAAAAGCGAAGGTTTGTTTTGTTGAAACTAAAAAAATTTAGGTAATACCACTGGTGAAACTTTAGTTGCTCCCACCAGTCTGTACACTACCAAAACTGAAAGTTGGTAAAGGGATTTTTACGCTGAAAAACCAATATCTTTTATCGTTCGGAACGTTGTAGCCGATGCCGCCTTGTAGCCAATCTTTAAAGAGCGAAACCGTAAGTCCAACGCCCAATTCGGGCACATCATCTTTATTAAAATCCATCGATGCGAAGTTTAGTCCCCAGCCAAGATCAAAGTATTTATTATAACTGACTGATTTTCGGCGAAGTTTTTTGTCGAAGAGGCCAGTCATGATAAAACTATAAGAAGCGGCTGGTTGAAAAACGGTTTTGATAGGCAAAGTCTGTGATTGTGGGTCGGCGAAAATCACACCTACGGTTGTATGTACACTCGGAAGTACTTTAAACAAATAAATGCGGTCGGTTTCGAGCGTTTGAGTTGGGTTTTGCCCCGTACTCGTACCAATTTTAATAATCACAAAATCTCCTTCTTGGCGAAAACCAGTGTCTTTCAGCGAAAATTCGGTTTCTTGTGGCAGTGCATTAAAGGCCAGTTTTGTATTTAAATCTGAAAATTGTAGCGTACTTTCATCAAAACTACTTCCTTTAAAAAAGCCAATCAATTCGTTTTTGGCTGCGTTGAGGTTGTCTAAATCGCTATTGATGCCCGTCACAACGCCGTTGAGTTGTGTTTGTAGGGCAGTTAAATCGGTTTTTATTTCGCCTACGGCTTGATTGGTAAGTTTCTGAACTAAAGGGATGTACTTGTTTTTGAGGGTATCAACAATCAATCGGTTGGTGGTATTATAAAGATTGCTCAAATCGCTTTGGGTTTGTAGTAAAAATTGCTGTGAACTCATGCCTTGAGCCGAAGTTGGATTCTTGTATTTTTCGCCCAAAGCTTTCAAGCTATTAGCGTAGTTTTGTAAATCTATAAAAACTGGACGAACCTGTGCGATAACTTCGGGGGCTTGAGTTTTGTATTTATCGACCAGATTTTTAGCAAAATCTCGCAAACTCGCCAAAGATTTGAAAGTAGCTGTATTCTGAAAAACATCCGTCACGAGCTGCATCACTTCCTGATTTGTGATTTTTCCACTTTGATTCGTATCGTTGATTAAATCTGAGAACGTTTTGAGTTGTTGCTGTTGGGCGTCGCTCAACTGAAAATTAAATCTTTCTACCTCATATCTATCGCCTTTTTGGAGTGAATCAAAACCTGCCAAATGAATGGGCGTTTGTCCTTGTTTGGTTACTATCCAAGCTCCGAGTTGCACCAAAATCTTTTGATTACTGATGGAGTCTTTGATGATTTTTCTTAAATCTTCAGATAAACTTTGGGCCGCATCAAACAAAGCTCCGTATTGCCCACTTTTTGTGGCGAGTTCATTGAGTGGAAGATTATTAAGTTTATCATCGAAATCGTCGGCAATTTCGGGAGCGGTATCTAAAATGGCGTTAGGGGCTTCGGCTGCATCGGCAATTGATTTGGCATAAACGGCAAACGAACCCGTATTATTCGTTAGGTTTTTGAAGTTTTTGTTCGATTCCTTGATTTTATCCAAGGATTCTTTGCGTTTGCTGAGAGCAATGCTGAGTTTATTGACTTTATCCCAAAAACTCTTCGGAAGTTGCGTTTTTGAACGCATACGACGAGCCAATGAATCAGAATTGATTTTTATCTGAATATCGCTGTTGATGTCAACAACTCTTTTTTCGGTTGCTGAGCCGCCATCGTCGTCTTTTTCTGTCCAATTTAAAATTTGGGCATTGGCAACGGACGAAATTAAAAATAAGAAGAGGAAAAGTTTTTTCATGGCTATCGAGATGTTATTCGGAGTTTTTGAAGAATTAATTTAAACCAGCCGAAAGCGGCGACATACGGTCGGGGCGAACGGTGCGGTCAGCTTCTGCCCGAATAAACCCGATAGCTATTTTGGCTTTGTTGAGTTCGTCTTCGGCCGTGATGCCATCGCAGATAACCCCACTCAGGGAAATGAAAACAGCTTTGAAAGTTGCTCCCTCATCGAATTTATTGATTACCAATGGTTTGGCAGGAAACGTTTTCAGCAAATCAATGATTGGCTCGTAGGGCGGTGTATCAGCCCATAAGACTCGACGGTGATTTTCGGCAATATTTCCGCCCGCAATCACATCGGCTATGCCTGCCATTGTTTCAGAATCTGGGTCGTTTCCTGCCATCACCATCATGACAAATGGCTGCGTAGCAATGAAGTTTTTGAGGGCATCGGCTCCCGCTTGCCCTGCTGGAAGTCGAGTAGTTTTGAATAAGTCCATGACGATAGAATTTTGCCTCAATTAAGGCAAAATTCTTGTATTTTCTTAGCGTAAAAACACCTGATTTTATCAAGTGGTCTTGTGGCTTGCTAAATATTCGTTTCTGACAACGGTAGCGGTTTTGTGGTCGCCCGAATGATGCCAACCTGGAGGCATAAAAATATATAGAATTTTATCTTTGAGGGTAGGAGCCGCCCAAACATCTTTGAAAAGTGCGATGAACTCACCGAAATAGACATCCCAAAGATTGCCAGAATCCATCGGTCGAGTAATGCCGTATTCGAGTTTTATTTCATCTTTTTCGAGTTGATACGTACCGAAAACTTTATCCCAAATATTTAATAGATTACAAAAATTGGTATCCATATAAAGCGGGTTGCGAGCGTGATGCACTCGGTGGTGCGATGGCGTAAGAATGATATGATTCAAGAAACCCATTTTGCCGCTTTTCATAAGATTTTCACCTACGTGAATAAACATTCCGTAAGTACCATCAATAAACATAATGAAAAACAACAATGCAGGATGAATGCCCAAAATGATACAAATCGACCCACGGATAACATCAGCATAGGGGCCTTCGAGAAAAAAATGAGCGTGCGAAACCGACAGATTCATGTTTTCGGGCGTGTGATGGGTGGAATGCAAACACCAAAACAAACGAACTTTATGGCCCAAGAAATGATAGACAAAATGCGAAAACTCCCAAACAATATAGCCATAAATGAGCCAATACCAAGTAAAAGTGGTTTGGAAAGGGGCATAAGGTTGGAGCGTAGCAATCAGAAATGAAATAGCTCCGATTGAAATAAATCGACCAATAAAACGATTGAGGATATAAATCAGGAAAGTCATTTTATAGACTTTGGTGTGTGGATTTTTCTGAACGATACCGCTGATAAGTTCAAGAACGAGCAGTAGCGGTAAAATTGGACTAATGCCAGTAAGGATACCATCGAAAGTAAGAAATTTACTAAAATCGCCCGATTTAAGAATCTCTAAAGTACCACGAAGCCCCAAGAAACTGATTATTTCTTGGTACAAAAACTCAAGAATTTCCATCTGTTTATTTGTAATATTTTGTTAAGGTTGAATAGAAATTCAATTTCTAAAATATTTCGATAAAACAGATGGGTTTTGACTGATTTTTTAAAAACTATTTCTTTTCTGCTGCTTCTGTTTCCAGTTTGGCTTTCATCATTTCACGAGCTCTCTCAAAATTCTTTTTATTGAGGGCGTTGTGCTGTTCTTTGGTGATTTTCAATCCTTTTCTCGATGCAAACTTAACAACCGAAGAGCGAGTTCGTTTGAGATTTTGGGCAATTTCTGAAAATGAAATCTTTCCATAATTTTTGAGAATGTATTTCTCTTCACTGGCTGTAAACTCACTTCTATTCCAACGATTTCTGATAGCCTCTGTTTCTTCGGGAGTTTTTAAAAAGCCATGTTTTTCGCAAAGATATTTTACTTGAGTCCAGCTTAGATTACCCAAAATATTACTCATTTCTCGGGCGGTCATTGTGCGATAGTTGGCTTCTAAGAAGTTTATTGTTTCTTGAGGAATTGCTTCACTTAGTGGTTTTCTGAGAGGTTTAATGTTGAGCCTGTGGAAGGCAATTCTGATAACATCGCTGCTACAATTGAGCTTTTGGGCAAACTCTTTTACTGTGTATTTTTTATAATTTTCCTTGATAAACTTTTGTCGCTCTATTAAGTGCGACGGTGTAGGCAAGGTTGGTTTAATAGATTTTATGTTCAAACATTTAAGATGATACCTAACCGAAGTGATAGAGGTATTCAACATTTTGGACATTTCAATGGCAGTGTGTTGCTTATAATTTTTTAAAATGAAATCAATCTTTCTGGCTGCAATAGCACTTTTCTTTCTCTCTTTAGTTTTTGCAGCCGACACCGTTACATCGGATTTTGCAGGGGCATCAACAATAACCGGAAGCTCTTTTATTGGTTCTACTTCTACCAACTGAGGTTGCTCTTTAGGTACTTGTATATCGAGCGTAGAAACCAATTTCTCTTTTTTTATAAACTTTTCAATCACTTCGAGCGGTTTTCCGATTCTAAAAGCCAATTGTTGCTTGGTAAGAGTATTGATATTATTACGGATAGAATTTTTATCGGACGCACTTAATTCGTTTGGCTTGGCAGACTTAAATCTTTTGCCTGCCACACTCATTCTACCTATTGGGGCAATCTTTTTCATTTGTTAAACATTGTTCTTAATTTCAAATATAGCATTATTTGACTGGATTTGGTAGAAAATTTGTATATTTCTGTAATTCATGGGGTCTTACATAGAATGTATTTATATTTGTTTTTTATTCAACCTTATATTACACAATGAAAGAAAAAATTTTGATTATCACTGGCGATGCTGGTGAAGGCTACGAATGTTTATACGGAAAACACCGCTTTGAAGAAGCTGGTTACGAGGCAGTTATTGCTGCACCGAGTGTAAAAAGACTTAATTTGGTTATCCATGATTTTGAACCAGGTTGGGATACCTACATCGAAAAACCGGGCTATATCGTAGAGGCGAATATTGCTTTTGCTGATGTAAAAGTGGAAGATTATATTGCAGTTTTGATTTTGGGAGGAAGAGCCCCCGAATTTCTGCGACACAACGAAAAAGTAATCGAAATTGTAAGAGAATTTGATAAAACTGATAAGTTTGTTTTCTCGATTTGTCATGGAATTCAGATTCTCACAGCCGCAGGTTTGGTTAAAAATAAAACTATTACGTGCTATGAAAATGTAAGATTTGAAGTAGAAGCCTGTGGCGGAAATTTTGTAGGAAAAGACGAAGCTGTAAGAGATGGAAAATATGTTTCTGGCCAAACATGGCAATCACACCCCGATTTTTATCGAATGGTTTTTGAATGCTTGAATGAGAAATATATACAAAAATGCCTCTGCTAACTGTTTGGCAGAGGCATTTTTCTTTACACAACAACGAAACTCTTACCAAACCGTAATGCGTTCGCTTTCGGGTTTGTACATTTTATCACCAGGTTTTACATCAAATGCTTTGTAGAATGGCGTAAAGTTCATCAATGGACCATTCACACGCCACATAGCTGGTGAGTGTGGGTTAGTGTTTACATACGTACGCATGTAAGCATCTTTGGTCTTTACACGCCAGATGCGAGCAATTGAAATGAAAAAGCGTTGTTCGGGCGTGAAACCATCAATTTTTTCTCCTTTTTTGGCTTGTTCGGTTAGTTTGAAAGCATCGTAAGCAATGGCAATTCCTGCAATATCGGCTGTGTTTTCTCCAACGGTTAATGCTCCTTTAACGTGCATCGAATCAAGTACCGTAAATTTGTTGTACTGCTCAATCACGAGTTGAGTTTTAGCCTTGAATTTCTTGAAATCATCGGCTTTCCACCAGTTTTTTACGTTACCTTGTTTATCATACAAAGCTCCTTGGTCATCAAACGAGTGCGTAATTTCATGGCCAATTACCATTCCGATTCCACCATAATTGAGGGCATCATCGGCATTCATATCGAAATACGGTGGCTGTAAAATTCCCGCAGGAAAGACAATCTCATTCAGTGGTGGATTGTTGTAAGCCGTAACCGTTGGTGGAGTTGTTCCCCATTCGGTGCGGTCAACTGGCTGACCTATTTTTGAAATTCCATAGACAAAATCATTTTTACTCGTAGCCAGTCGATTCTCAAAGTAAGTTCCACGATTGATAACAACTTGTGAATAATCTCTCCATTTGTCAGGATAACCAATTTTTTCGGTGAATGCGTAGAGTTTTTCTTTGGCTTTCGTTTTAGTCGAATCGCTCATCCAATCGAGGTTAGTGATTCTATTTTCAAAAGCTGTTTTCAAATTTTTCACCAATTCTTTCATGCGTCGTTTGGCTTCTTCGGGGAAGTATTTTTTTACATAAAGTTGAGCAAGCCCATGCCC
>NZ_JBMLRC010000146.1:0-3858 GCF_049241225.1 Emticicia sp. | reverse complement strand
GAACTCGGAGCAATTATTTTTCTATTAAAAGAGATGAATTTGTATAGTTTTCGTAGAAAAAACTCAACAACTATGTTTTTTAAGATGGGTTTTAGAAATGAGAAACTATGGGTAATTATATACACTAAAGCATCCAGTCCGTACAGTGCTTCTTGGGTTTGAGTATTGTAAAAAGCAATTTCGTTACGTGCTTTGTTCATGTCAACGCTATTGCTTACTGAAGTATCAATCGTCTGATACGGACTGCAAGTTCCTTGCTCAATCATGCCTGTCTTTTCAAACGCACCTCCATAAAGTTGACACATCGGACAATCTTTATCAATTAGAAGTTTATAATTATTTAAAGTTCTCATAATTTCAAGAATTTATGAAAGTTTGTGATAAAAAAATTAACTAATCATTTTCAGAACATTTTTAAGAAGAGCGTTCTTCTCTACTTTTAGTAATAACTCGCTCATTGCATCCATCTGCTCGATAAAACTATTGAGTTCGGTAAGCATATTTTTTATGTGTACTTGTTCGCTATCTTTGGCATCAGTTGTTGAGTTAAGCAGGGCTTTTACGGTTTGTTTAGCAGGCATAATCTCACGCTTTTTTCGCTCGGTAATAATTCGGGTAGCAATTTGCCAAATATCGTGTTCGGCAATAAAATATTCCTTTCTATCGCCTGGTTTTGTTTGTTTATAGATAAGATTCCAGTTGACAAGCTCTCTTAAAACCATATTTACATTACCTCTCGAAAGCTGTAGTTGTTGCATAATATCTTCAGTACTAAGTTCCGAATTACTCAATAACATAAGAGCATGAACTTGTGCGGTTGAGCGGCTAATCCCCCACGATGTACCAAGTACTCCCCATGCCTGAACAAACTGTGTTTTTATTTCATCTGTTTTCATACGCAAATATATATAAATAAAAAATAAACTTCCAAGAATTTGTGAAAGTTTGTTTTATTCCAACTCCAAAATCATATCAAAATTATCAATTCCTTTGTTTACAAACTTTCCAATTGTCCGAAAGCCTTGTTTAGAATAATAATTGATGGCCTTTTCATTACTGGCTTGCACACCTCCCCACAAAATCACTCGTTTTATTCCTGTGCAGCGTAAATCATTTTTTATAAAGTCAAACAGGAGTTTTCCCAAGCCTTTACCTTGCCACGCATCTGCCACTGATGGTGCAAAAGTGCAGTCGGTTGTTGGTTGAAGCTGAAGTTGATAGGCTTCAAGTCGTAGTTTATCTTTTGGAACATAACCTAATTTAATGATAGCATACGCAACGATTTCTTTTGAGTAGCTATCGTCAATGATAAAGCCTGTATTACGGTTTTCGGTAGCATAGAAAAGCTTGATTGTGGGTAAATAAAAAGCATGAGGAGCAAATCTACTGCGAGTGGCGAAACTTAGTTTTTCTAAATAAAAGAGCAAGTTGTCAAAATCTGTGCTTTCAAGTTGCCGAACAATCATGGTTTTATTTGTGTTTACTTCACTCATTGGAATTATATTTTTGAGTCAATTTCTTTAAATTCCTTTACCTTTGCAAATCTTTTGTACAACAAAACTGTTCTCTGAAAAAAGACATAAACATACTAAATAGATGAAATTAGACCGCATAGAAGATGCAATCGAAGCAATTCGTAATGGAGAGATAATCATCGTAGTTGATGACGAAGACCGTGAGAATGAAGGTGATTTTATATGTGCTGCCGAAAAAACTACGCCCGAAATGGTTAATTTCATGGTGAAAGAGGGTAGAGGCTTAATGTGTACACCTCTTACTCGTAAGCGTTGTGAAGAACTCGAATTAGATATGATGGTGGGCAAAAATACGGCCCAACACGAAACCGCTTTTACGGTTTCAGTCGATTTACTGGGCAATGGTTGTACGACTGGTATTTCGGCCAGCGACCGTGCCAAAACCATTCAGGCACTCGTAAATCCTGCCACTAAACCCGAAGATTTGGGTCGTCCAGGGCATATTTTTCCGTTGCGTGCAGCCGAAGGTGGCGTAATTCGTCGTTCTGGCCACACCGAAGCTGCTATTGATTTGGCCGTTTTGGCTGGGCTTCAACCCGCAGGTGTTTTGATTGAAATTCTCAACGAAGACGGCACAATGGCACGCTTGCCGCAATTATTTGAAATTGCCAAGAAGTTTAACCTTAGATTAGTGAGTATCAAAGATTTGATTGAGTATCGTCTCGAAAAAGAATCTTTGATAAAGCGTGAAATAGGTGTAAATATGCCAACCGAATGGGGTAATTTTGATATGGTGGCTTTTCGCCAGCTTGATAACGACCAACTGCATTTAGCACTTATCAAAGGTACTTGGGAAGAAGACGAACCCGTGATGGTGCGTGTGCATTCTTCGTGCGTAACGGGTGATATTTTTGGTTCGTGTCGATGCGATTGCGGGCCGCAGCTTCATGCTTCAATGGAAATGGTAGAAAAAGCAGGTAAAGGCGTTATATTATATATGAATCAAGAAGGACGCGGAATAGGATTGTTGAATAAACTAAAAGCTTATAAATTGCAAGAAATGGGACGTGATACCGTAGAAGCGAATCTCGAATTAGGCTTCAAGATGGATGAGCGTGACTATGGAGTGGGAGCTCAAATTTTGAGAAATTTAGGAATCAAAAAAATGAAACTGATTTCGAATAATCCTAAAAAGAGAGCGGGTTTAATTGGTTATGGTTTGGAAATAGTTGATTCTATTCCGATCGAAATTCCAGCAAATCCTCATAACATTGCATATTTGCAAACCAAACGAGATAAAATGGGACATAAAATTATGGGTTCTTAAAAATATTAGGCACGCATAACAATTTCTTAACGATTAGAAATTGAATTTTATCAATATTTTTCATTAAAAATCCTATAAAAACTTGTTTTTCAAGCACTTACCAAAATAAAAAGGGTGGGTGCTTGTTTTTTTTAGAGAAAAATTTTAAGACCTTTGTCACGGAAATTAAAAACCACTAATGATTTTTACTTCAAACATTTCTAACTCCAAAAAAAACATGATGCGAAAATTTACTTTCGGGCGACGCTTCGCTATGCAGACAGCGTTTAGCCTTTTTACAGTAATGTTATTTGCTTTACAAGGCTTTGCACAGGTGACAACCTCTTCTATTAGCGGTTTGGTAGCAGACGCTAAAGGCGAAGGTTTACCAGGTGCAACGGTTGTTGCAGTTCACGTACCGTCTGGTACTAAATATGGTACAGTTTCAAACTCTGCTGGTCGTTATATACTTCCTTCTGTTCGTGTAGGTGGGCCATACAAAGTTACGTTTACATTTGTTGGTTACAAAGAAGCAGTCAAAGAAGGTATCATCACAAGCTTAGGTTCTTCTGCTAACGTTGACGTTAAATTAGATGAAGCAGGTACATTCCTTGATGAAATCAAAGTGACTTCAGGACGTTCGGATATTATTTCATCGAGCCGTACGGGTGCTTCTACAACTTTAGGGTTGAATGCTGTTAATAGCTTACCTACAATCGGTCGTACTATTGACGATATTACTAAATACAATGCTTATAGCAATGGTCGTTCGTTTGCTGGTCAAGATAGCCGTTTGAATAACTTCACTATTGATGGCTCGGTTTTCAATAATGGTTTTGGTTTGGGTAACTCAGCACAAGCAGGTGGACGTACGGGTACAACTGCCGTATCTCTTGATGCGATTGAGCAAGTACAAATCAACATTGCTCCTTATGACGTTCGTCAATCAGGTTTTGCTGGTGCAGGTATCAACGCCGTAACTCGTTCAGGAACTAACGACGTAACAGGTTCGGTATATTTCCTCACAAGAGGAAGTGACATGGTTGGTAAAAAAGCTGACGGTAGAGATTTACCAAC
>NZ_JBMLRC010000145.1:34610-46980 GCF_049241225.1 Emticicia sp. | reverse complement strand
GCAGGGCTTCCACAAAAACAATTATCGAAAGAATTTGTAAGAGAATGGTTGATTGCCAATAATTTTCAAGGAAAAGAAGGACAAACAGTGCCAGAAATGACTGATGAGAAAGTACTGGAAATTTCAAACCGCTACATTGAACTATATGAAAATGTATCGGGAGAAAAATTTGTAGCCCAATCAGGTGAAGATGTCATTGGTAGAATTGAAGGAAATATTAAAGCATATTTTTGTATTTAATAATAATTCTTTTGACTTGTGGTCTATAGGCCTTTATCTATTTCGTAGATAGATAATAAAAAAGCCTCTTTTTCGCTGAAAAAGAGGCTTTTTATATGAGTTCAATTAAATTATGCCTCGGCATAAGCTGGAGAAATCATTGAAACTGATTTAGCTTCCAATAGCGTTTCACCCATCAAATACTCATCAACTTTTCTTGCACACTCACGTCCTTCTGAGATAGCCCAAACAACCAATGATTGCCCACGACGCATATCGCCAGCTGCAAAAATCTTTGGATTTGATGTCTGATAATTTGGAGCTTTTACATTTTTACGCTCGTCAACTTCGATTTCTAATTGATTCAGTAAATCTTGTTGAGGATTCAAGAAACCAGCTGCAATCAAAGCTAACTCACAAGGAATTTCACGCTCATTCATTTCAACTTTCGTTCCGTTGAAATAGGCTGATTCTGAAATCAAAATTCCTTTTAAATTTCCATTTTCGTCACCAATAAATTCTTTTACATTGATGCTGAATAAACGCTCACAACCTTCTTCGTGCGAAGTAGATGTACGTTTTGTCAAAGGCCAATTAGGCCAAGGCGTTGCTTCGGCACGCACTTGATAGAATGGCTGTTTTTTATCGTCAATTTCTGGTTCAGGCATCACTTCAACCTGCGTAATTGTTTTTGCTTTATGGCGGTTAGATGTTCCAACGCAGTCAGAACCAGTATCACCTCCACCAATTACTACAACATTTTTACCAGTTGCAAAAATTTCTCCATTTTGGTAAGCCTCACCACGGTGGTCGTTGATACGCTCAATTCCAGCCACACGTTTGTTTTGTTGGCTCAAGAATTCCATCGCAGGATAAATACCTTTCAATTCTTTTCCTTTTATATCAATCATACGAGGCACTGTTGAGCCACCCGAAAGTACAATTGCATCAAAATCTCTTACTAAATCGCTTGATTTAACATTAAAGCCCACGTTAGCATTGGTAATAAAAGTAATTCCTTCTTCTTTCATTACATCAACACGACGGCGAACAACCGATTTATCAAGTTTAAAATCAGGAATACCGTAACGCACTAATCCACCAATTTCGTCGGCACGCTCAAACACCGTCACTAAGTGACCAGCTTTGTTCAATTGCGATGCAGCCGCTAAACCAGCGGGACCAGAACCAACTACGGCTACTTTCTTGCCAGTACGTTTCTTTGGGATAATTGGTTTTACCCAACCGTTGGCGTAAGCACGTTCGATGATTGATTTTTCGATGTATTCGATAGCCACCGGTGGCTTATTGATACCTAAAACACATGATGCTTCGCAAGGAGCTGGACAAATACGTCCTGTAAATTCAGGGAAATTATTTGTCGAACTTAAAATTTGGTAGGCATACTCCCAGTTTTCCTCATAAACGGCATCATTAAATTCTGGAATAATATTACCAAGCGGGCAACCGTTATGGCAAAACGGAACGCCACAGTCCATACAACGAGCAGCCTGCTTACGAGTATTATCTGCATCGACAGGCATTTCAACTTCATTATAGTCTAAACGACGCTCTTCAACGTTGCGTTTAGCTGCCAATTCTCTTTGAAATTCTAAGAAACCAGTAGGTTTTCCCATTGTTTTATAGTGATTTTGTTATATAGTTGGTCGATTATTGGCGATGTTTGTTTCGCCAATAATCTAATACTAAATGCTCTTTTATTAATTAAATTGATACACAATTGGTGGAAGTAAACTTACGCCAATACTTTCTCAGCTGCTGCTTTTTTCTTTCTTTCCATTAAAACTCGTTTGTAATCCGTAGGGAATACTTTTACGAAATTTGGAATTTCATTTTCGAAATTAGCAAGAATTCTCGCTGCTACTTCGCTCTTAGTTTCTTTCAAGTGTTTTTCGATGAAAGATTTCAGCATTTCGGCATCCTCGGCATCAACCGTTTCTAAACCAACCATTTCTTTGTTGCATTTTGCTTCAAAAGTTTTGTTTGGATTATACACAAATGCTATACCACCACTCATACCCGCTGCGAAGTTGCGACCAGTTTCGCCCAATATAATCGCCAAACCACCAGTCATGTACTCTAAACCGTGGTCACCAATACCTTCAACTACAACTTTAGCACCCGAGTTTCTTACGCAGAAACGCTCTCCAGCCATACCTCTGATATATGCTTCACCCGATGTTGCACCATAGAATGCCACGTTTCCGATAATCATATTTTCTTCGGCTTTGAAAGTAGCTTTTCTGTCTGGATACACAACTAATTCTGCACCACAAAGACCTTTTCCGAAGTAGTCATTTGAGTCACCTTCGAGTTCGAGTTTTAATCCTTTTGTCGAGAATGCACCAAATGATTGTCCAGCTGTACCTCTATATTTATAGTGGATTGTGCCATAAGGAAGGCCTTCTCCAGCATAAACTTTCGAGATTTCGTTTGAAGTCATTGCACCGATTGAGCGGTTTAGGTTATTCACCACATATTCTGCTTCAACCTCTTTTTTACTTTCTAAGGCTGGTTGAGCATCAGCCATCATTTTCCAGTCAAGCACTTGCGAAATACCGTGGTCTTGCTCTTCTTGCTTGTATTGAGCCACATCCAATGTTGTTGGCTCTTTAAACAAGATTCCTGAGAGGTCAATTTTCTTATATTTCCAGTGGTTGATGTCGTCACGTTTTTCGAGGAATTGCGATTGACCAACCATTTCGTTTACTGTACGGAAACCTAACTCAGCCATGATTTCACGAAGCTCCATTGCTAAGTAAGTAAACATATTCACTACGTGTTCTGGCTTACCGCTGAACATCGCACGAAGTTCTTTGTTTTGAGTAGCAACACCAACTGGACAAGTATTCAGGTGACACTTACGCATCATGATACAACCAACAGCTACTAAAGCTGCGGTAGCAACCCCAAATTCTTCTGCACCCAAAAGAGCTGCAATCGCAATATCACGACCTGTACGAAGCTGACCGTCAGCTTGTACGGTAATTCTACCACGCAATTTGTTTTTAACCAAAGTCTGGTGAGCTTCGGCCAAACCTAACTCCCAAGGTAAACCTGCATGGCGGATTGAAGATAGTGGAGAAGCTCCTGTACCACCATCGTGCCCTGCAATCAAAACTACATCAGCGTGTGCTTTAGCAACACCTGCGGCTACTGTACCAACACCTGCTTCTGATACTAATTTTACTGAGATTCTTGCATCACGATTGGAGTTTTTCAAATCATAAATCAATTGTGCTAAATCTTCAATCGAATAAATATCGTGGTGAGGAGGTGGGGAAATTAGACCAACACCTGGGGTACTATGACGCACACGACCAATCCAATCATCCACTTTATGTCCAGGAAGCTGTCCACCTTCACCTGGTTTTGCTCCTTGTGCCATCTTGATTTGTAGTTCTTTGGCATTCGTTAGGTAGTGACTTGTCACCCCAAAACGGCCAGAAGCTACTTGTTTGATTGAAGAACTTAGGTTATCGCCGTTTTTATCTAATTCATAGCGGATTTCATCTTCGCCACCTTCACCTGAGTTAGAACGACCACCGATACGGTTCATCGCAATAGCTAAGGTTGTGTGTGCTTCCCAAGAAATCGAACCAAACGACATTGCACCCGTTGCAAAACGCTTGAAAATGCTTTCAACTGGTTCTACTTCTTCCAAAGGAATTGAGTTTCCTTTTTTGAAGCGGAGTAAACCACGAAGTGTAAGTGCATCTTTGGTTTGGTCGTTGATTAATTTTGAATATTGCTTAAAGATTTGATAACCTTTTTCTAAATCTTTTTCACCAACACGTCCAGATTGTTGTAATAAGTGAATTGATTGTGGGTTGAACATGTGACGCTCGCCACGTTGTTTCCACTGATACACACCACCAACTTCTAAGCGTTTTACTGATTCTTGTGGAACATCTGGGAATGCTACTTTGTGGCGTATGTTGGCTTCTTTAGCAATTTCGGCTAAGCCCATTCCACCGATGCGTGAGATTGTTCCAGTAAAATATTTATCAATAACAGGCTTGTTCAGACCGATACACTCAAAGATTTGAGCACCTTGGTATGATTGAAGTGTTGAGATACCCATTTTAGAGAAAATCTTCAACAATTCTTTATCAACTGCCTTAATATAATTCTTATTCAATGTATAATCATCAAATTCGCCTTCGATTAAGCCTTTTTTGTTCATCCAAGAAAGCGTCTCGAATGCCATATACGGGCATATCCCCGAAGCTCCGTAACCGATAAGAGTAGCTACGTGGTGAGTTTCCCAAATATCACCTGCTTCCACCAAAATACCTGCTTTTCCACGAATTCCCTTTCTGATGAGGTGGTGGTGAATAGCCGCCGTTGCTAAAAGTGATGGAATAGGGGCGTGGTCTGAATCAATCGCACGGTCAGATAGAATCAAGATTTCAAAACCATCTTCGATTGCATCTTCTGCATAACGGCAGATACGCTCTAAGCCAAACTCTAAGGCTTTGCCAATATCACCAGCTTTAGAATTAAAGTAAGTATTGATTGTTTTTGCTTGGAAACCTTTGTAATCAACAAAACGAAGTTTATCAAATTCTTCGATTGTCAAAACCGGCTGGTCAAGCTGAACCAAACGACAGTGAGCTGGCGATTCTTTCAAGATATTTTCATTGGCTCCAACAAATGAAATCAATGACATGATTGAACGCTCACGAATCGAGTCGATTGGTGGGTTAGTTACTTGAGCAAATAATTGCTTGAAATAATATGATAAATGCTGGCTTTGGTCAGAAAGAATAGCTAATGGCGTATCTACGCCCATCGAGCCGATGGCTTCCATACCTGTTTGAGCCATTTGTGCCAAAATCATACGAAGGTCTTCTGACGTAAAGCCAAACGTAATTTGGCGTTTCAATAAAGTTTCTTCGCTATATTGTTGGTACGGACGAATCGACTTTGGAAGTTCTTCGGTTTTGATTTTATTCTCATCTAACCATTCTTGATATGGTTGACGTGAACAAATATCGGCTTTTATTTCTTCGTCAGGAATGATTCGGCCTTGTTCCATATCAACCACAAACATTTTACCTGGCTGTAAACGACCTTTTGAAACAACTTTTTCTTGGTCGATGTCGAGTACACCCGCTTCCGATGCCATGATAACAGTATCATCGTTCAGAACCCAATAACGAGACGGACGAAGACCATTTCTATCAAGAGTTGCACCTACCATTTTACCATCAGTAAATGATATTGAAGCTGGGCCATCCCACGGCTCCATGATAGCAGCGTGGTATTCGTAGAAAGCTTTACGGGTTGGGTCCATTGCTTCGTTGCCATCCCATGCTTCAGGCACGAGCATCATCATTACGTGTGGTAATGAGCGACCCGACAAGTATAATAATTCGATTACGTTATCAAGCTGAGCCGAATCAGAGTTACCCACATCACATATAGGTAAGAGTAAATCCATTTCTTCTTTCGTGAAGAAATCAGAAATGAAAGATTTTTCTCCAGCACGAATCCAGTTTACGTTTCCTTTTACGGTATTGATTTCACCATTGTGAGCAATAAAGCGGAATGGTTGAGCCAATTTCCAAGAAGGGAATGTATTTGTAGAAAAACGAGAGTGAATAACTGCAAAAGCAGAAGTCACGGCTTCGTTATGCAAATCAGGGAAATAATATTTCAACTGCTCGGTAGTCAATTGCCCTTTATAAGAGATTGTTCTACACGATAGCGAAGAGAAATAGAAGTGCTCTTTAGCTCCAACAACAGCTTCACGTATGATACGAGATGCATATTGGCGGAGAATATACAGTTTACGTTCAAAATCAATTTCTTCAGTAATATCAACTGGTCGTTTGATAAATACCTGCTCGACATTCGGCTCAACCGATGCCGAACCTTCACCCAAAATATCACCTTTCGTTTCAACCACACGATAACCAAGCAGTTCTAAACCGAGTTTTTCAATCTTACGATTTAGAATAGCACGACATTCTTCACGCTCGGTTTCATCCATTGGGAAGAAAATCATACCTACACCATACTCTCCAACAGCTGGTAAGTGAAAATTGAGTTTATTACACTCATCCAAGAAAAACTCGTGAGGAATTTGGAGTAAGATACCCGCTCCATCACCAGTGTTTGGGTCGCAACCACATGCACCACGGTGGTCCATGCGTTCGAGCATTTTAATCGCATCGGCTACAATTCCGTGCGACTTGCGTCCTTTCAAATGAGCTCTAAAGCCAATTCCACAAGCATCATGCTCAAACTCTGAGCGATATAAGCCTTGTTGTTGCTCTGTAACTTGTTCAGTTTCAGTCATCGTACTAATATAATAGTGATTTGAAATTGTACCAACACGGAACGTTGTTCCGAGCGTGATTTTGTTGTATTTTTTTGTAAAATCATTGACCCATATAATCTTTTGAATCGAAGAAGTATGAGGTGGGTTTATGATAAATACTTTGCAATATAATACCAAATATATTTGGCATAACAACATTTAAACCAAATTTTCTTTCCCCTGTAAAAAATACTTGTTTTAGCAACAAATATTATGGGAAAAATACAACCATTAGTGCATTATAGGTGATTTAATTAGGTATAAATTACTAAGTTAAGTCATATTAGCTGTAGGTTATGCATCAGCAATATATTGGCTATTAAGGTATTAGGCAAGCAGAGTAATTTTGTATATTTTTTAGATTACTAAATTTTACTTGTAGAAGAATTAATATAACTATTAGAAGAGATTTACACTGTTTTGTTACTAAATTGCTGATAATCAATAATTTATGATTATTTTTGTGCTTCACCATCAAAATCAGTTATGATTATTCAAAAAAGTAAATTATTCACAACACTTCTTTTAATCTTTTCTTTTCATTTTTTATCAGCTGCATCATTCGATAAATACTTCCCGAAACTAATCAAGTTTGAAGGTCTTGGCTACGGAATTCACCAGCCAATTTGGGGGAAGAAACCTTTCACAAAAAACGAAGCATATTCGATTTACAAAACACATTACTGGGACAAATACCATGCTTCGATGTTTAAAAGTCAAGGCGTGGCAGAAGTTCTTATTGACCAAATTATCAATGCAGGTGTTGGTAAAGAGTGTGTCAATATCAAAGCCTTCGAGGCTGTTATTGGAGTTAAACAAGACGGTTACTTGTCTATTAGTGATATTAAAAAGGCAAACAGCTTTAAATTTCCCGAGGAAATTATCAATCCATTCGTTAATTATCGACTACATTATTATAATAGTCGAGCGAATGCCAAAAAATATCGAGGTTGGATAACCCGTGCGAAGAGTTTTTATCGCAGAACCAAAGATGGAGACTTATTGGCCGACTATCTGATTTTACCCAAAATGTTAATGAAAGAGGAAGTTCCAATCATTTCCGAATACAAAGCCGAGGAGACTTTGGTTAACAATGAATAAAATCTAAGCGTTTAGAAATACTATCAGTTATAAAATTTACGTTTTATTGACTGATAGTATTTTTGTTTACAGCAAAAATATTGCCACCATGAAATCTAATTGGTTACTCAGATACTACCGTTAAATAAATATTTCAATAAACTACTGATAATAAGCCTATTACTAAACTCTACTTTTTGAAGTCCCTAAATTATTATTAAGCGGTATAATTTTTGCTATTGATTATACTGTCTGGAAAAAAAATATAGAATGAACCTAAAAAAAATTACACTTACCTTGCTGGTAATCAGCTTGTTATCTTCTATTTGTGTTATATATGTAAATCAAGCTGCATCTTTTAATAAATATGCACCTAAACTACTTAAATTTGAAGGAGAAGGCTATGGGATACATAAACCAATTTGGGGCAATAAAATTTTTACCAAAGAAGAAGCCTTACACATTCACCGCCATCATTATTGGAATCGCTTTTTAGGAAATCACTTTAAAAGTCAGGAAGTTGCCGAAGTTTTGATTGACCATATTATTAATGCAGGTGTTGGCAGAGAAAATCAAAATATAAAGGCCTTTGAAAGAATTATTGGCGTTTCACAAAATGGTGTTTTAACTATGAGTGATGTAAAAGCAGCCAATGATTTTGATTATCCAGAAGATATTGTAAATCCTTATGTAGAGTACCGTCTGCGTTATTATCGTTCAAGAAAAGATGCAAAAGTAAACAAAGGCTGGTTTAAAAGAGCTAAATCATTTTATATGAAAGAAGCTGACCGCGAAGATGAAGATAATATTGTTGAAGATTATATAGTAGTGCCGAAAAATCAACAACATAATATCGTTGAAGATATAAAATAATACACAATCTTACCCGATAAACTCTTCCCTAAAAATGCCTCGTGAGTAAATTATCCTCCTTTCAGCAATGAAAGGAGGGAAGAGGTCTTCGATTTAGGCAAAAAAAAAGACAGCCAAGAAGCCGCCTATTTTTTATCTAACCTAAACTAATAGAACTGATAGTTTGGTTGATGAATATTTTTTTAAAACTAAATATTTTATTCTACAAATCCAACACCTACGGTGCCATTGCTACTTTCATCTATTAAAATAAATGAACCGTTAGCAGGATTCTCTTCGTATTTATCTGCAAAAACTGGACTGGCTGTTTTCAGTGAAATCCAACCGATTTCGTTCAATTTCAAACCTCCATCTGCGGGAGCTTCATTGCTCAACGACATATTTTTGATGTCGATAACCGAGCTGATATTAGTAACCTTTGCTTTTACTCGGTTGATGCCGTGTTGGAGTAAATAGGTTTTACCAACTGTCAGCATTTGACTATCTAGCCAGCAAATTTTTGCATTGATTTCTTTGCGTGACTCTGGTTGCTCGCCAACTTTTACGAGCATATTTCCACGACTCACATCAATATTATCTTCGAGCGTAATTACAACAGATTCTTTGGCATTACCTGATTCTAATTGGGTGCCAAATTTCTCGATAGTTTTGATTTTGCTAATTTGTCCGCTTGGAAGTGCCTCAACCAAATCTCCGACTAAGAATGTTCCGCTGGCAATTTTTCCTGCATAACCTCTATAATCGTGATATTCTTCAGTTTTTGGTCTCACAACGTGTTGTACCGGGAAACGAGCTTGAATAGTACTAAGTTCTGAGTTTTGAGTACTGAATTTTTCTAAGCTATCAAGCAATGTTTCACCTTCATACCATGGCGTCTCAGCTGATTTACGCACTAAATTTTCACCGTAAAGCGAAGATATAGGAATAAATTGTAGCGTTTGGCCTTCAAAACTTACTTGCTCTGCAATACCCAAAAGTTCGGTTTTGATAGCTTCAAATTTTTCTTGGCTATAAGCTACCAAGTCCATTTTGTTTACAGCCACAATAATATTCTTGATGCGAAGCATCGATGAGATATAAAAGTGACGTTTTGTTTGCTCAACTACTCCATTACGTGCATCAATTAGAATAATCGAAACCGATGTATTTGATGCCCCCGTAACCATATTTCGAGTATATTCAAAATGGCCAGGAGTGTCGGCAATGATATATTTGCGATGAGGTGTGCTAAAATAAATATGAGCTACATCAATCGTAATTCCCTGTTCACGTTCTGCAATTAAGCCATCGGTCAAGAGCGATAAATCAAGAAAATCAAGACCTTTACGCTTTGAAGCTGACTCAAGAGCTTCTATTTTATCTTGTGTAATTGAGTTCGTTTCGTATAGCAAGCGTCCGATAAGTGTACTTTTACCATCATCAACTGAGCCTGCTGTTGCAATTCTTAGTATATCCATAACCCCTAACCCCTAAAGGGGGATTTTTATTCTTTTTCTACGAAAAAGGTCTGTTTTGAAATTGTAATTTGTAAACTGAGAAACTGTAAGCACCCCTTTAGGGGCTGGGGGTCAAAAATATCCCGCTTGTTTACGTTTTTCCATGGCTGCTTCTGAGCGTTTGTCGTCAATTCTGGCTCCACGCTCCGAAATTTGTGCCGAAAGAATCTCACCGATTACATCGTCTAAATTGTCTGCCGTTGATAAAACCGCAGCCGTACAAGTCATATCACCAACCGTACGGAAACGTACTTGAGTTTTGTACGGAACTTCATCTTCTGACTTGTTGATAAATTCAGAATCCGCCCAAATCATACCATCACGCTCAAATACTTCCCGCTCGTGTGTGAAATAAATCGATGGAATTCTTAATTCTTCCTCTTTGATATAATTCCAAACGTCCAGTTCGGTCCAGTTTGAAATTGGGAATACCCTTACGTTTTCGCCCAATTCGATTTTGCCATTGAGCATATCGAACAATTCTGGACGTTGTTTTTTAGCATTCCACTGACCGAAATCGTCACGAACTGAGAAAATACGCTCTTTGGCACGAGCTTTTTCTTCGTCACGTCTTGCTCCACCAATACAAGCATCGAACTTAAATTCTTCGATTGCATCTAAAAGTGTGACGGTTTGCAAAGCATTTCGACTGGCATATTTTCCAGTTTCTTCTTTCACTTTGCCTTGTTTGATTGAATCTTCTACATAACGTACGTGAAGTTCTAATCCAAGTTTATTTACCAGCCAGTCACGGTATTCAATCGTTTCTGGGAAATTATGTCCTGTATCAACGTGGAGAAGGGCAAAAGGGATTTTACCAGGGTAAAACGCTTTTTGGGCAAGTCTTACGACGGTAATAGAATCTTTTCCACCCGAAAATAATATAGCTGGTTTCTCAAATTGAGACGCTACTTCACGCAAAATATAGATGGCTTCATCTTCCAATTCTCTCGGAAATGAGCTGTCATTTGCTTGATAAACCGTTGTTTTTTCTGAAAAAGTACTCATTCTAATGAATTACGACGAGCGAACTCGTACGATTTATAATTTACGAATGAAGATTTTTGAATTCATTCGCATTGATATTTATTAAAATGCTCGTGTTGAGCGAATAAAACTTTGCAAAGTTAACAGTTCTTTTGGTAAATCGAATTATCCGGCGTGAAGTCCGCACTCTTTTTTCGATTCTTCCCACCACCAACGTCCAGCTCTTGGGTGTTCGTCAGGGCCAATGGCACGTGTACAAGGTTGACAACCAATGCTAATAAAACCTTTGCGATGCAGCGGATTGTCAGGTACTTTATTTTCGGTAATGTATTTCAAAACATCTTCGTAAGTCCAGTGAATCAACGGATTGAATTTCCAAACTTTGTTGCTTTCGTCCCATTCCCAAATCTTCATATCGTTACGATTCTCCGATTGCTCGGCACGTAAACCTGTAATCCAAACTTCGGCACCTGCTAATGCTCTTTTTAATGGCTCGATTTTACGAATAAAACAGCATTCTTTACGATTTTCAACCGATTCATAAAAACTGTTTGCTCCTTTTTGTGTAACGAGCTGCTGTACTTTCTCGGTATTTGGGTAAAATACTTCAATATTTTTCTTATAACGAGAGCGTGTACGGTCAATTAACTCATATGTTTCTTGAAAGAGGCGGCCAGTATCTAAAGAGAACACTTTAATATCGAGGTCATTCTTGAAAATGGCATCGGTTATTACTTGGTCTTCTTGCCCTAAAGAAGTTGAAAAGACAACTTTTGAAGGGTATTGACTGGCAATGTAGCTGAGGCTTTCAGCCAATGTATATTTTTCTAAAATATCTACCATGAGAAATTATGAATTACGATTTTGTTGAACTTCGTAAGTCTTAGTTTTATTTAAAGCCAAGCTTTGGCTAAATTCCAAATGTTTAATAAAACAACCAAAACACCAACCGAAATCATGATGGTTTTTGGCTTAAATAATTTCACCAAAAATGCACCCAATGGGGCAGCAACAACGCCACCAACAATAAGTCCAGCTATGGCTTGCCACGCTTGAATATCAATGAAAAGCATGAAGATACCCGTACTACAAAAGGCTACAAAAAATTCAGCCGTATTTACAGTTCCAATTGCTTCTTTTGGGGCATTTCCCTTACTAATTAAGTTTGAGGTTACTAAGGGACCCCAACCACCACCACCAACTGCATCGAGAAATCCACCAAAGAGACCCAAAAGACCTAAATTCTTATTTTGTGGTTCAGTTGGACGAGTTTTGAACGCTTTTGAGATGATTATGCTTCCGAGAATAACCATATAGATTGAAATATATGGTTTAATCATATTTCCATCAAAAACATCGGAGATTA
>NZ_JBMLRC010000145.1:12634-34510 GCF_049241225.1 Emticicia sp. | reverse complement strand
GCTAAAAAACCAACTCCGATATAATACAATAAATTTGAATCAAACGAGAAATGAAAATCGTTTAAGCCAGTCGAAATTCGATAAATCAGAATTCCGAGAAGTGAAACTTTCATGAAAATCATAGCATAAGCTATAAACTTCATCTGTACATTTTCACTTAATGCAAGGGCGATTCTTTTCATAAATTAATCTTTAATTATGCAACTTCTAATGTTGCTTTGATAGCCTCACGAACAGTCATAGCCTGTTTCAAGAATTCTTCTGAAGTTGAGATATAATCAACAGCGAAATCTTTACTTGGCTCATTTTTGTTGATTTGTAAGATTTGTTCTTTAATATTTCCGCCAAATTCGCTTTCAAAATGCTTATCAAATTCAGAAATAATACCGTGTTGTGTACTGCAATTGATATTTTTATCGAGCAACAACGCTTTTGCTGTATTTACTTGTGATTGATACGCATAGTAGATAGCATCTGCGTAACGGCTTTCGTTGAAGGCTTCTTTTGCCCACTCGATTTTTTCTTCTGATTCGTAGAAAAGCGTAGCTACCAAGTCAATGATTACACTCGCACATTCGCCAACACCAATTTCGGTTTGGAAAATTTCATCACGTCCCCAGTCAACAAAATCAGTATCGACTAAATTTGTTAAATCAGCTAGTGGCTTCAACAAAGCATAGAAATATTTTTCGCCTTGACGGTCATAATAATCATTGAAATATTCGCCTTCTAAGCCATTTGCTTCGTAGTCATTCAATACGGTGCGAAGTAATTGTGGGCCTCTTTTGCTTGGAACTTTGATTACTTTATCAGCAATTCGACCTCCACCATTTCCAGTTGTTCCCCCGCCAAGTAATACTTGTAAGGCTGGTAATACTTTTCCTGCTGATTTCAGTGAACTACCATGAAAACCAATATGAGCCATACTGTGCTGGCCACAGGCATTCATACAACCAGAAATCTTGATTTGCATATTATTTTCCTCAATCAATTCAGGAAAATCTTCTTTCATTACTTTCTCCAATTCAAGAGAAATGCTGGTGCTATCTGAGATAGCTAAGTTGCAGGTATCAGTACCAGGACAGGCCGTTATGTTTACGATGCTATTAGCACCTGGAGCAGCTAAATTGTGTTCACTGAGAATATCAAATACTGCAACAAGATTCTCAGCTTTTACAAAACGAAGCAATAAGCCTTGGTTTACTGTTACACGAACATCATCTGCTACTAAACCAGCAAGTTTTTCGATTAAGCTACGTGAAACGGTGCTTGAGATATTGCCCAAAGGTACTCTCACGAAAACTCCGTAATAACCTGCTTGTTTTTGTGCAAAAGCGTTGGTTTTAAACCAATTCTGAAACTCAATGCTATCTTTTGTATTAATTACTGATTCAACTCCAGTCGCTGGTTCTGACTTTTCAGTATTGATTTTATAGGTTTTCACTTTCAAAGAAAGTTTTTCTTCTTCCACTAACTCCATGAAAGCCTCGAAACCAATTTTAGCAATTAAGAATTTCAAGCGAGCTTTGTGGCGAGAGTTTCTTTCTCCATGACGGTCGAAAACCCTCAAAACAGCTTCGATGAAAGGGATTATTGCATCTTCTTCGATAAATTCATATGCCAAATGAGCTAATTGTGGTTGAGCACCTAAGCCACCACCCAACATCACTTTGAAACCACGAACACCATCTTTGATTTTTGGAATAAATCCTAAATCGTGCATGTAGCTGAGTGCTGTGTCATCGTCAGTATTCGAGAATGACATTTTGAATTTACGACCCATCTCTTGACAAACTGGGTTACGTAAGAAGTATTCAAAAGTAGCGTGTACATAAGGCGTAATATCAAATGGCTCATTTGGGTCGATGCCCGCAGTAGGGGAGCCTGTGATATTTCTTACGGTATTACCGCAAGCTTCACGCAAGGTGATATTATCTTGTTCAAGTTTCGCCCACAGTTCTGGAGCTTTATCGAGACTCACGAAGTGAATCTGAACATCTTGGCGAGTCGTAAAGTGTAGATTTCCAGTTGAATATTCGTCAGAAATATCGGCAATTCGTTTCCATTGCTTGAGCGTCATTTTACCATAAGGTAATTTAATGCGAATCATCTGAACTCCCTGCTGGCGTTGGCCATAAACTCCACGTGCCAATCTCAAACTACGGAATTTTTCTTCGTGGATTTTACCCTCACGAAACATTCTAATTTTACGCTCTAAATCTATGATGTCTTTTTCGACTAAAGGATTCTCTAACTCTGTTCGAAAGCTTTGCATATCTATCTAAGTATTTTTAATACACAAATATATATTAAGTCTATGATAGTTATAGACTTAATGGGTATTTATTTTTTGAAAATATTTGATAAGTACAATTTTATCGGAAATATGTATAAAAAATAATGTAGAGCAAGTTTCTAACTTGCTTACTTCCCTTACAAACAAGTTAGAAACTTGTTCTGCAATTCTAAATTAAATTTTATAAGATTTTCCTTCTTCAGCCAAAAAAGTATTTTCAAAAACTTCTTTAGCTTCGATTAGATGAGAATCAAGGGTTTTGTATCGAGAAGAATAATGGCCAATGATTAATTGTTTGGCATTGGCTTGTTGGGCAATCATGGCTGCTTGGCGAGCCGTTGAATGATTGGTTTGTTCGGCTCTTTTTTGTTCGGAATCAGTAAAAGTTGCTTCGTGATAAATACCATCAACGTTTTGTAACTGATTGATTTTTAGCTCGTTGTATGCTGTGTCAGAGCAATATGCAAACGATTTTGAAGTTCCACCCGCGATGGTGTAATCTTCGTTTTTATAAGTAATTCCGCTCAATTCATCATAAATATCAAGCCCATCTTTTAGCATCTTTAAGTATGGAATCGGAAAATTTGCAGGAAGGTTTTCTGCAACAATTTTTCTCTTACAAGCCTTGGAGCGAAACAAAAAACCACAACACGGAATACGGTGATGAAGCGGGATAGTTTCGACCGTTACTAAATTAGTTTCGAGTAAATGATAAGCGTTTTCGGTGTCGGTTTCTACAAAATTGATTCTATAGTGTAGGCGAGTATCAGAGTGCTTGAATTGAGCCGTTAGGATTTCGTCGAGTCCGCGAGGAGCAAAAATCGTTAGGTCTTCTTTGCGTTGGTTCATGCTCCAACTCGAAAGAAGACCAACCAATCCAAAATAATGGTCGCCGTGAAGGTGGCTTATAAAAATATGTCGAATTCTTGAGGATTTGATTTTTTGTTCGAGTAAACGATACTGCGTACCTTCTCCACAATCAATCAAGAAAGATTCGTTTTCGATTGATAACAAAAAAGCTGAGGGGTGTCGATTTACCACGGGAGTTGCCGAGCCAGTACCTAAAACTAAAAAATCAAAATTCATAAATTGGTTACTGGGAAAATAGTTATTAGTTACTGGAAAACTGTGGCTTGGAGATTTGGTAATCTGGAGATTAATTTTAAACTGTATGCTACGCAATTATATTCATAATAACCAGTAACAAGTTTTCCAGTAACAACTAACAAAATTAGAATTTACCTTCTGTGAAGCCGTTGTCTTCGCCTAAATCGAACTCGTCGTCGTTTTCTTCACGGAAATCGTTTTCTAAATCGTTCATAAATACTGCGTCGATTCCTTCATCAACTGTTGGCAACAAAACAATCTCCGGGATTTTTTCACCATCAATGAGGTCGAGAATATCGTCATCTTTTGTACAAACAATAAAAAGACCTTGCTCAGTGCGGCAAACACGGGTTGCTTTTCGGAGAAGAGAAAGGCCCGATTCGTCAATTTCTAAAACTTTTGAGAAGTCAATAATCATATTTGTTAGCCCCTCACGATACAAAACAACAATCTGTTTTTCAATTTCGCCAGTAATTGATTTGTCGAATTTGCTCTCGTTTAATTGAATAAGGGCGTAGTGTTCGGTTTTCTCAACAGAGTAACTCATAAGTGATGATAGCTTTTTATTTTTTGCAAATTTAAGCCAAAAATTTATTTTTATGTGTCAGTCGAAATATTATTTCGTGAATTTATGGCCTGATGATTTGTATTTAAGAAACAAATTTGTCGAGAATGACATCGACTAATTTATTTACAGAACGAATTTTCTTGGCAATTGTTTTGCCAATTGTTGGCCTGTTGGGGTCTACAAAGCCGTAAGCTGGCGTAATCTTAGAAAGCTTTTTATGAGAATAATTATTTAATTTTTCTCGATAATCGCTCGGGAAAGCCCTGTCACGATAGTTAATCGAATAGAGCTTTTCGTTTGATTTAAGTTGATTAATATTTCTTTCTGGTGTATTCCAATACCCAATATTTACACCAGCTTCTTTCAGAATGTGCACTCCATCAAACATCGCAGGGACGTGTTCGAGCCAAAGTTGGTCGGCATTGAGTCCTTTGCACATATCTTTAAAGCCCTTTTGACGAGTATTGTTTCCCCACCATTCCAAGAATTTATTAGTTTCCTCCGATTTTTTTAGACCAATAAAACCTGAATGGTAGATTCCCGAATTAAGGATTTGCTTTTCGTCGGGGTGAGCATTAGCAAATAGTAATTGTGGTGTAATAACGATATTTGATTGATTCAGAATGTCGGCAACCAATGAAATTGATTGAAAAACAACGGTAGTGCAATCAATGAAAATTAGTTTTTCTGTTTTTTGGAGAAAATATGTTGCAAAAAAAGGCTTGCAATCAGCTACAATTTCTTCGTGTGTGTAACGCTCAGACATTCCTTCAAAACCACTAATATTGAGTGAGTTAACTTCACAAATAGGGTAGGGACATTGAATAAAACTTGGAATGTTAGATTCTTTATCAACTAAACCAATTTGAAAATCATAGCCAGGGTGATGAGTTTTCACGGAGTCGCCCAAAACAATGGCATTTGCCAACTGATTGATGGAACAAACGGTAAATATGATTGGTGAGGATGCCAATTTGAATATATCTTCTTTTAATTTGTTTATAAAATCATTTAGACCACAACGTCGGAAGTTGTTCCACTAAAGGTTTCTAAACCTTGCCGACGTTCATTTATAAGACACTTTTTAGGGCGTTTTCAATATTGTCCGTGCATTTTTTCAATGTCCATTCTTTGCGTACATAATCTGCTGCAAAAATACCCATTTCTTTTCGCAAGGCTGAATCTTCGCTTAAAATATCAAGGTATTTTGCCAAATTCTTTGGATTTCTATCGCTCAAAAAACCATTTTTGGTTGGAATAATAGTTTCTTTCACACCGCCTTCTTGCAAGGCAATCACGGGAGTTCCGCAAGCGTTTGCTTCGAGTGGTGCAAATCCGAATGGTTCAAGTTGTGAGGTGTAAATCATACAAAGTGCATTAGAAAGTAAAGACACGAGTTCGTTGTCTGAAACCATTGTTTTTATTTCAAAACTTACACCTGTTTGTTGGGCCAATGCTTGCATTTCTTCGGCATAACTCTGGCTAACCATATTGGCTACCCAAACGAGTTTAATGCCTTTATTTTTCATTTGAGCCATTGCTTCAACTGCCAAACGAGGATTTTTGTTGACATAAAAATTGCCTAAACCAATCACATAGTCTGATTTATCTATTTGAGTTGCCTTGAAAATATCAGAATCAATGCCCAAATAACATACTTCAGCGGGTGAACCGTAGGCTTTTAAGCAACTTTCAGCCGAATAGATTGAATTAACTAAAACTTTATCAAATGCTTCGTAGTTTTTTCTTTCTTCCCTAAGTTGTACTCTATTTCTGCGTTCGACCCACAAATCTTCTAAAAATGGAAGCCAATAACTTCTGCGAATGACTTTGCCTGCTGCTCCTTGGGGAGCTTCCCAGACAAGTCGAGGCAGTGATTCGTAAAAAAATCTGAAAGGCTCGCCCAAATATAAAACTTTTGGAATTTTAACATACTGACCAATAAACGGAACTGCATAAAAAAAACAACTATTAGCAAACAAGACATCGAAGCCACCTGCATTTATTTCGTCGGCACATCGCTTACAATGGGCTTCCATTTCAAGCATATTTTGGTCTTTTTCAAAGAAAAATGACTTGAATTTATCTTTTAGTGATGTTTTTTTTGTTCGATTGTATGTTATTTTATGAATTTTTACATCAGCAGGGATTTGCATGAAGCCATCAGCATCAGGCGAATTGCTCCAAATTTCGATTTGATGCCCTCGTTGATGAAGTCCGTTTAGATGATAATTTAATGCCCGACTACCTCCACCGCTCGGAAGATTGTGCCAAATTGCAATTTTCATAGTTTTTCAATCAAAGAGGCTAATTTTTCAAGTGGCATTTTGGCATATTTTCTTACTCGCACCAAACGCTGAACTTTTTTAGGCTTGATGTAATCACATTTAAAGTTTTTCCAATAAAGTTCATTATTTGCCAGAAGTTGGTTTCGATAAAGCTCAAAAAGTGGAACAATATCAGTGCGTTCTTCAAAATTGATTCTATTCTGATATTTTGAAACTTCGTTTGGCTTGGCAATCAGATAACCACTATAATGGAAAAACTGCAATGGTATGTTTCCATTAATTACCCAACGATTTTCAGCAAACGAACAAAATCTTTCGTGAAGATTCCAATAAGCTACATTATTTCCTAAGTGCTTATCAATGAATACTTTATCGAAATAAACCGGGAAGAATTCGGCCCAGTGTTGGTCAACGAAAAGGCCATTGCATAGGTCGATTTTACACTCTTTTTCGAGTTTATCACACCACCATGTTACCATTTTCTGAGCTTCGTCTGAGCGTTTAATGGCCACAAACCCAAAATTATAAATTCCGGTATTGATGATATCTTCTTCACTTTGCCATTTGGTATCGTTGTATGGCGTTGTCATGTGGGGCGTAACAACGATATTATTTTCGGCTAAATTTTTAGTTAGGTGACTTAGTTTGTCAAAAACAATAATGTCAGGGTCGAAATAGATGATATTTGTAATATCGGTTCTATTTTTCAGGAAATAATCAAAATAATAGGGTTTTACGGCGGTATTCAACTCGGTAATATCATAGCGGTCGCACATTCCTGCAAAATCCGGAATATTTATTTTATCTACTTCAAGTAATTGATAATCAGGTAGTTTTGATTTGTCAATGTCTTTTGTGTCGAGTTTATCAACCAGACCAATGATATATTCAAAATCAGGATTTTGTTCACGCAAAGAATCTCCGAGCGTATGTGCTTGAGCTAAGTAATTGACCGAACAAAGTGTAAATACAAGTGTCATATAATGTGGGGTGAGTATTCTGATTGCCGAAATACCGCCGTTGATAATCAAAGAATGGATTTAAACCAAAAAGTTTTATCAGAAAGAACCCAGTAAACTTTCAATTTTCATTACCGAATTTTCGAAACTATACTTATTCAGCACTTTTTCTTTGGCTTTTTGTCCAAGTTGCTTTGCAAAAGATTGATTTAGAAATAATTTAGTAATACTCGATGCCATTGAAAATGTGTTCAAATATGGAACAATTATTCCTGCATCTTCTTCAATAAATTCACTACAACCACCAGTTTTATCAAAGCCAATCATAGTTTTTTGTGCCAGTGCGGCTTCGAGCATTACGAGTGGGAATGGGTCTTCTCTCGAAACTATTGTAAAAATATCCAAACAGTTTATCAACTCGACAGCATCGGGCGTTTGTTCGATAAACGTTATTTTATCTTCGATTCCCATTTTGGCAATATCGTATGAAATTTGCTCATAGTAATCGCCTTCTTTTTTTACACCAATCCACACGAAATGGCAATTTTCATTGGTTGTATTGAGTATTTGGTTGATTACTTGCAAGAAAACATCAATACCTTTTCTCCATTCAGCGTTTCCGCACCCACCAATCAAGAAACCACTTTCTGGTAGATTGTATTTTTGTTTAATTGACTGATTATCAGTTGCTTCAATTCGGCTAAGGATAGTCTCATTATCAACAAATGAATGAATAACTTCAATTTTTTTAGCTGAGGCTGAATGCTTTTCTATGATATTTTCTGCCACTGCCTGTGAGCAAGCAATAATTTTTGTGGCATATTTAAATAAAAATTCTCTGTCTGCTGCTTGCGAGTAAAGTTGTATCGAAAACTCTAATTCGTGAATGTGAGCCAATAATGGTGCCTTTACATATTCAGTCAGTTTTGGTAAAACATGAGCCGAAGCAATGGTATTGGCATAGATATAGTCGAAATTTGAGTTTTGGAGGTTTTCCAAAAGTTGCTGAGTTGAATCAGGCTCATTCTGACTCTTAACCAATTTGGAAAGTGCTTTCTTGATGCCTTTTTTCTGAGGATTTGTATTTGGCCAAAAATGATTTGTACAAATTTCGGCAAAATCATTTTCAAGAACCCCACCTCCAAGCAATAAAAGTTGCATTTCTACACCTTTTTGCTTCAAATATTTCATGACACTCAGCAAAAAAAGTTGGGCTCCCGCTCGGTTTGCATCGTGACTTACAAATAGGATTTTCATGATGCTATCGGGTTTAAAACTTTTTTCTCAATGAGCATTATCAAAATATGAATGACTTTGATGTGAATTTCTTGGATGCGGTCGGCATAGCCAAAATGAGGCACTCTGATTTCAATATCGGCCATACCAGCCAATTTTCCTCCATCTTTGCCCGAAAAAATCACTACTTTCATGCCCTTTTCACGAGCAGCTTGGGTGGCATTGATAATATTCTTGGAGTTTCCGCTGGTGCTAATACCTAAAAGTACATCGCCCTCATTTCCCAGCCCTTCTATAAATCTTGAAAAAATATAATCAAAACCATAATCATTGCCTACGCACGAAATGTGGCTTGGATCTGAAATGGCAATAGCTGCCAATGATTTGCGGTTATCACGGTAGCGGCCCGAAAGTTCTTCGGCAAAGTGCATGGCATCGCAATGCGAACCACCATTTCCGCAAGAGATGATTTTCTTGCCATTTTTGATGGCATCGGCCATCAAATCAGCAACTTTTTCAATATTATTTATATTTTCTTCCGAACTCACAAAATCATTCAGCACTTTTTGGGCTTCTTGAAGTTCGGCTAAAATTTCTTTATAGTTTGTCATTTTTTTAATCAAAAATTGAGTCCCACTTGCTAATTTGGTTTTGAATATCAAATTCTAAGGCTCTGTTTTTTAGTTTTTCTTGGTCAATTATCAATGTTTTGTTTTGTGTGGCAATCATCGCTTCGGCTAAATCTTTTGGGTTGAAGCTATCAACGCTTTTTCCCATCCCTTCTTGCACAAATTCTGAAATTCCGCCTGAATTATAACCAACAATTGGCTTGCCGAGATAGGCAGCTTCCATCATTACTAACGGAAAAGGATCTTCTTTGGCGGTCAGAACAAAGCCATCTGCTATATTTAGATAATCATAATATTCGTCAGATTTTTCGCCAATTTCGATAAAATTTAGTTTTTCAAGCTTAGTTCTTTGGCGAATGTAGTGCAGGACACCTGTCTGTTTAACACTTCCCAACCACGCAATATAGGTGTTTGCGGGTAAAAACTCAAATAAATCGCAGACCGTATCATAGCCTTTTCTTAGATTCATTGAACCTGACATTACCCAAACAAAAGCATTAGTTGGAATATTGAGTTTTTGACGAATAGTTTCGGCAGAGGTTTTTAATTGAATGGTTTGTGTATCAATAAACGAGTGTAGTAGGAGCGTATTTTGATAGCCCATTTCTTTTACTCGCTTTTCTACTATTGACGAACAACAAATAATTCTATCGGCATTATCGAACATGAATTTAAATTCATCGTATCGAATTTCGTCATAAATACTCACCAGCTCATGCACGTGCAGATCGTAAGGAACTTGAAGTTTAACCGCCAATTTAGCAAACTGTGGCATTGTGAGGGTATTCAAATACCAACGGTCGGCATTTATTTGTTTTTGTATATCAATTAGCTTTTTTTCTTCAGGAGTAATCTTGAAGATTTTATGGTAAAGTCCTTCGTAGATTTGATACACAAATCCTCGTTTGGAAGTATTGACAAAAGTTTGTTCGGCGGTTGAGTGATTGGCAAATAATTCTCCATTTTGTCGAGTATAAATAGCTGTTTTTATTTTTCCAGAAAGACGTTTCAGTAAATACCATAGCAGCATTTCCGAACCTGTTCGTCCGCCAGTAGGAGTGATAAAAAGAACTAGTTTTTTACTCATTAGATATGGTTATTGGTTTACTGGTTACTTGGAAATTAGTTATTTGTTACTGAGGAAAAAATTATTAGTTGTAGGTTACAGGGAAAATGGTTAGTATTTTTGACAAATAACCAGTAAACCAGTAACCAATCACAAATATCAAAGTTTATAAAATGTTGGTTTTTTAAGTAAAATATTCCAAAAATATTTAGAGAAAACGCCAATCATGTGAGCAAATTTCTTTTGATTTTCGAGTTCTGAAAATGGATTTTTGAAATTTATTACATTTGAAAACATTTTCATCAAGAAAAAAATCGGTACCCAAAGCCAATAGTGCAACATTAACAAAAAATAATTTAACGCACCAAACTGTTTCCGAATCCAAACTAAATTAGAAAGTTGGATTTGGTGATCAAAACGATTAAAATAGGTATAATTTTGGGCTTCATCGTAGCGTTCAGGTTTACTTCCCCATTCTTCATGAATGATATTACAATCTTTGAAAACCAATAATTTACCGAGTTTGCTAAGTCTATATCCCCATTCGGTATCTTCACCATATAAGAAAAATTCCTCATCTAATCCGCCAGTTTTTTCAAATCCTTCACGTCTTACCATTAAAAATGCCGCGGCAATATAATCAACTTGTTCGGGGTCTTGGTATTCAGTTTGTCGGATGATTGAATTTAAAATATTTCGGAATTTAGGTGGAACTATCCAAAAGTCACGTCGAAATGTAAAAGTGTGGTAAAACGTACGAGGACTTAAATCGGGATAAACTTGATAGGATCCACCCGCAATAGCATCTGGCCGTGCTTCGAGTCGGGCGACGCAAGTATCAATTACTGGTTCGAATAGTTTTGTGTCAGAATTGAGTAGAAGTAAGTATTTTCCATTCGCAATTCGCATTCCTGCATTGTTTGCACGGGCAAAACCTGCATTGTAATTCATTGATAACCAAATAGTTTCTGGAAAGAACGATTTAATGTAACCTTCATCGTTTGCCTTCGAAGCATTATCGACAACAATTACCTCGTAGCTAACTTTGGTAGTAAATTGCTTAATTGTTTTGATACACTCAACAATTAATTCGGGCGTACGGTAATTGACAATTATGATAGAAACTGTAACCAATTGAAACTTAGATTTAAGTGTTTACTCAAATGTTTGCGTTGATGATACTCGCAATACGTTCTACATCTTCCAATGCTAAATCGTAATAAAGCGGCAAAGATAATGCTCTTTGTGCAATGTTCTCAGAAATTGGGCAAGGATTATAAAAATCTAAGTAAGGTAATTGGTTGAGCGAAGGATAAAAATATCTTCTTGGGGTAATTTCGTGTTGTTTGAGAGCCTCAGTTACTTGTAAAAGTTTAGCTTCCGACTCTAGCATGACTGGGTAGTAAGCATAATTATACTCAAAGCCTTCAATCTGATTGCTTGGGCGTTGGAGTTTTTCCCAATTCAATAATTCATCATATTTTTCTGAAATAACTCTACGATTATTGACAATATCGGCAACTTTCGGCAAATTACACAAGCCCATTGCAGCATGAAACTCAGAGTTTTTTGCATTGATTCCCATCATGTAATAGTCATCATTTTTATGCCCAAAACTGCGGTATAGTTCTAGTTTTTTATTTAGTTCGGCATTGTTACTCACCACACATCCACCTTCGATACTATGAAAAACCTTCGTGGCATGAAAACTGCAGGTAGTAATATCGCCAAAAGCGAGAACAGATTTACCTTTATAGGTAGCTCCAAAACCGTGAGCTCCGTCGTAAATGACTTTCAGATTATATTTTTGTGCAATAGTTTCAATTTTTTCAACATCACATGGCCGACCATAAACGTGCGTAGCCATAATTGCCGAGGTTTTTTCGGTAATGGCAGCTTCAATTAGGTCAGCATTGATATTGAAGGTTTTGGGTTCGATATCAACGAAAACTGGCTGGAGGTTTTCCCATAAAATGGAAGTGGTGGTTGCACAATAGGAGAAGGGCGTGGTAATTATTTCACCTGTTAGGTTCAATGCTTTGAGTGCAATTTGAATCGCTATTGTGCCGTTTCCTACAAAAAGTAGGTTTTCAACGTTTAAATATTCTTTTAACTGACCTTCTAATTTTCTGACCAATGGCCCATTATTGGTAAGCCATGTGTTTTCCCAAATACCTTTGATAATTTCTTGGTATTCTTCAATCGGAGGTAAAAAAGATTTTGTTACGTTTATAGCCACTTTAAAATGCCAATAAAGGCTGTAAAAATTTGTTGATTAATAATAATTCGAATTCCTGATGCTGATTAAATCAACCCATCCATTTTCCAGGTTTGTACTGGAATATTGATTGGTCTAACTGCTCCTGGCCATTTACCATACCAGTTTGTACCCTCACGCCAATCGGCCACATCGAAGCTGATTGCATCTTCCATAAAGAAAATCGGGTCGGCTGTATCTTTCACAATCATTACTGAAATGTAGTATGAGCCATCATTCAAGAAGTTACCGGGAATTTCGAGCATTCCTTTGATTAGACCTTTCGAGAAAGTTTTAGCTTGGCTTCCCACATTAAACACACATTCGCCAGTCATGTTATATAAAAACATACTCAAATTTAAATGTGCCGATTCGAGCATATTCCAAAACTCGATATTCACTTTGAGCGGTGTACGAACATCAATGTTTTTACTTCCATTGATAAATTCTGGCACAACTTCAATATTTTTGATTCTAACTTGGTCAGTTCCTGGGGCTTCTTCTGGCGTTTCCCAATTTTGTTGTAATTGGAATTTGGAAATACTCGTCATGTAATCATGCAGTACCTCGCCAACTTCACCGTACTTTATTAGATTTCCTTTTTGTAAAAATGCCGCTTTATTGCAAAGGCCTTGGATTGCAGTAGCATTATGGCTTACAAATAAAATTGTACGCCCACTACTCGAAACATCTTTCATTTTGCCGAGACATTTCTTCTGAAATTCAGAGTCACCAACGGCCAAAACTTCATCAACGATTAAGATTTCGGGCTCTAGGTGAGCTGCAATTGCAAAACCCAAACGCACATACATACCTGATGAATAGCGTTTTACTGGGGTGTCTAAAAATTTCTCGATGCCGGCAAAACTTACGATTTCATCAAACTGGCTTCTTATTTCGTGTTGTTTCATGCCCAAAATCGCACCGTTTAGAAAAATATTCTCGCGGCCGGTCAATTCGGGGTGAAATCCAGTGCCAACTTCTAATAAACTCGCCATTCGGCCATTTACCTTTACTTGTCCGCTGGTTGGCTCAGTAATCCGACTTAAAATTTTGAGTAGTGTCGATTTTCCTGCACCATTTGAGCCAACGATTCCAATACGGTCGCCCTGCTCAATATCGAAACTTACATTCCTCAAAGCCCAAAACACCTCTTTTGTTTCTTCGTCCTCTTTTGAAGTAAATAACTCTGTGAAAAATCCAGAAACGCTTTCTTTCAAATTTTGGTATTTCTTCTTTTTATGACTCAGAATATACTTCTTCGAAATATTTTCAATCGAAATTGCTTTCATTTATTATTTACAAAAAAGCCACTAGTTAGATGACCTTTGCGATAATTGTTACAAATTTATTATATACTAGGGTATGAAAAACTAATAAAAATCATGTTTTGAAAAATTATCAATTTTGATTTCTATAGGTGATCGACAAAAGAATTTTCATTTTTGCGGAAAAACCAGATTGAAAACACCACCGAAATTGTGACAAAAATGAGCATCGGAATAAAACTCTGCCAGTTAAACTCAGCAAAATCGCCGAGCATACACCAACGCATTCCATCTACAGTTCCTGCCACAGGATTAAGATTATAAATTGGATACCACCACATGCTTTTATACTCCTCAACTGAGTAGGCCACAGGAGAGATAAAATACCCGAATTGTACAACAAAAGGAATGATTTGGCCCACATCGCGGTATTTAACATTTAAAGTTGCGGCAAAAAGTCCGGCTCCAAATGCACCTAAATATGCTAAAAGTAGGAATATTGGAGCAAATATGATATGCCAATTTGGGAGAAATTGGTAATAAATACATACAACAAAAAAGAATAGTGTTGCAATAACTGCATCCAAAAGTCCAACCAGTAACGAGCTAAAAGGTATGATAATTCTTGGAAAATATACCTTTGAAACTAAGTTTCCATTGCCAATAATACTATTACTAATTTGTAGCAAGCATTGTGAGAAAAATAACCAGATGATTACCCCTGGAATTACCACCAATATGTATGGGATTGATGTAGCTTGATCTAACTTGGCAATTTTACCAAATGCAAATGCCATTACAAGTGTTGTTAATAAAGTTCTGATCAAAGCCCATGCAATACCCAGTACACTTTGTTTGTAGCGAACCATCACATCACGCTTGCCTAGAATCCAAAATAGCTCTCTTTGTCTCCAGACCTCTCTCCAATAATGTACCGCTGATTTTCCTGCTTTTATTATTACTTCGTCTTTTTCCATTTATTCACTACCTTCACAATAGAAGAAAAATATTAATTTAATCAACCAATTTAACTCATCAATTCTTGATAAGATTTTTTCATGATGATGAATACTAGACACAAGAAAAATCCAATAAATGCTCCTGCTTGAGTGTTTCCACCAACAGTGTAGGTGCGTTGCAATAATGGTAATCGAACTGGTTGTAATACGGTAAAGAGCGGAGTTTGATTAATAAGCTGCATCTTTATTTGTTCAACTGCGGCTAATTGTTGGTAGTATTGCGTAGAAACATAATTATTACTACGATTTAGCTGCATCGTTCGCATGGGTGCGGTTGGGTCGACAGCGTTTTGATTTTGAAATTGAGCATTAGCCAATTGTCGGTCTGTCGAACTCAATTTTCCCTCTAATTCTCTCAATCGGCCCAATTGTATATTATAAATGTCTCTAGTTTTACGAGTTCTGACTTCAACATAAAACTCTTCAAGGGTTTTCAATAATGTTTCTAGCCAAACCTTTGTTAGGTATTCACTATTTGTTGTGGCAGAAAGCACCATTATTGAGCCCATTTTATCAAGTGGTTGAAGCGATGTTTGTGCCTCGAGTTTTTCATAGATAGTCGAAATCATGATGTTTTCATCCTTCGTAAAATCATTAGCAGGTTTTGGCTGAAATCGGTATTTTATGGCTTTGTAGTTTGGTTCGTGCAAGAAGTCGCCTCCCCATTCTTTTTTCGCTATATCACTACTATCCTTATAAAAATTAATAAAAAGAGTCTTCTTTCCACCAATAGTTACTTCTTGCATAAGAGCTTTCTCATAAAGTGTTTTTGATGAAATGACTAAGCCAAAGTTTCCCCCACTGAATAAATCATTGGATGTAGCTCCCCCGCTGATACCAAAAGCACCAGCTAGCCCGCCTAAGCCGCCCAAAGCCATTTGCTGACCACCACCTGATTCCAAATTAAACTGAATCTCACCAGTATAATCTGTGTCTTTCAATTCTTTAACATCCAATAAAATACTTATGAGTGTTCCAAGAGCAATACTGATCAATAGTAGTCTCCATTCATTACCAATAAGGGTAAAAACACCAATTACCTTTTTTAATAAATCTTTGGTATTTATTTGTTCTTCTTGTATGGTTTGATAATCTGCCATATTTATAGCTTCTTTATATAGAAGGTTATTTTGAAATTTGTAAGAGTGTGAAAATTCCGATGAGTGTTGTGATTGTTCCTGCAACTGTAGCAAACAATCCTTGAACTTGAGCTATCTGTTGTTGTGCTGTTGTAGTTTTTTGAGGAATAATAATTTCCGAACCTGGAGCAACCTTCGGATAAATATTCACAAATAAAAATCTACGTGTACGGTCAACTGATCCATTTGCATATAGTATATAAGATTTACTTTTTAATGATTTTTTTGTAAAACCACCTGCATTAGAGATGTAGTTGATGAAGCTTTTGTCATCAAGATATTTTACTGTAGTTGGATACAAAACTTCGCCTTGAACACGAACAGTTTCGAGGCGTTTCGGGATACGAATAATATCGCCATCTTGCAAAATCATATCCTCATTCGAGCCTGGATTCTGCATAATTTTAGTTAAATTAATTCCGATCGATGAAACGGTTGTTGCATTTACATCTTCAACCTCAACTGCTTGATTTCCTCTCACACTGTTGGTTATTTCGTTGATTGCTTTACGTCGTTGTGTAATTTCAATTTCACTTAATTGAATCTGACGCACAAGTGTTGCACCTTCGAGATATGCTTGTGGGCTTAAACCTCCAGCTCTTTCAATCAAATCAGAAATTTTTTCTGTTTTGCTCTTGATACCATAAGTTGCAGGGAAAATAACTTCTCCTTGAATTTCGACAAAAGTTTGCTCTACATAATTTGGCGAACGACGAACAAAGATTTCATCGAAAGGATATAAAACAAATTTTGTTCCCGATTGGTCAACTTTTAAGTCAGAATTAACACTAAAAGTGTAAGTATCAGAGATTTGAGCATTTGTAGCAGTTGGGTCAACGTTTCTTTTTCTACGAACAACTTCAACTCTCGCCAATGATGCCGATTCTGAAAGGCCACCAACTTTAACCAATACATCCTCGATGGTCATGTTTCTCAGAAAAGGTATTTCGATACCATCTTCTCCCACTGGATTATTGATTGCACCTTGGATTCTGACGTAGGCTGGTTCGGTCAAATCAAAAATCGAAGGAATTGTTATAACATCTTCACGTTTAAGAGCAACATCAGCTGATTTTCCTTTGATAATTTCATCATAATTGACAGAAATATTTTCAACAATCATATCTTCACGGGTACGTACAATAGAGATTCTACCTGTAAGTGCTTCTCCTTTGAGGCCCTCAGCTGATTTTATTAATTGCGTAAGTGTTGGACTACTTTCCAATGAATATTCTCCGGGACGAAAGATTGCACCATTTACTGCTACCATATTTTCAAATCTTTCTAAAACACGTTCAATAACGACCGAGTCGCCTGATTGCATTCTGAAAGTATTGAACTCGTTTTCCATTACATCTAAAAGTTTTCTTTCGCGTGTTGTATTACGATACACTTTCAGACGATGACGATAGGCGTATGGGGAGAATCCGCCAGCATATTCAATCACCTTATTTAATTTTTCATCTTCCAAAAGTTCAAACAATCCTTCACGTTTGGTGTTCCCTTTAACTGCAACTCTTGAAGTGTACGGCAAAACTTGAATAATATCTTGGTCTTGTAGAATTATGTTATTTTTAGCAAAACCAGTCATTAAAAGTTCATAAATGTCGAATGTCGTAACGATTCTATTGTTTCGGATTACGTTTATTTTGCGGTAAGTTCCGACTTCATTTGGGCCACCACAGGCATATAGTGCATTTTGAACCGTTGATAGCGAAGAAAGGGTGTATGTTCCTGGAGCAATTACTTCACCTGTTACTGTCACCTTTATACTTCTAATATTACCCAATGATACATTAAGAAAAGTATTTGCAGGGAATCCAGAGAAAGGATTAAGGCCAATGTAAATCTTAGATAAACGGCTTTTGATTTTGTCTTTTGCTTGCTCAATGGTTGAACCTGCCACATAGATTAGTCCAACTTTTTCTAAATTTATATATCCATCAGCCGTTATGATTGGCTTGAACATGGTTTGTGAGTAACCGTAAATATCAATTAAAAGTTGGTCATTCGGCCCCAAAACGTAGTTGCTTGGTGTGGCAATATTGATTGCTGGGGTTGGGTCGAATTTAACGGTATTAAACAAGTTATATCCAAAAATCCTTCTTCTCAAAGTAACTTTCGCTGCGTCTTGATTTGCTTCTTCCTCACGAATAATTCTCAACGAATCTTCTTTATTGATAGCTCGTTGGTCGTTAGGAGCCCCTTGCACATTTCGGGCTGCATTTGGGTCATTATTTGGCAAAACTCTATTCTTGGCTGGTAATGGCATGTTAGGCGTTGCTTGATTACCATTACCGTTATTTGCCGGGGTACCAGTTGGAATATTTATGGGTACGTTTGTTGGAATTGCGGTTGGGCCAGTAGGAGTAGCAACAGGATTTTGTGCAAATGATTTGCTAAAAATCAGTATAAAAAGCGTAAATTTGAAAAAAAATTGTGAAAAACTATTCTTGCTTAATTTCATATCAATAACGTTATTTGTCGAATGACTTTCTCTTTTATTATCTTTACAGATGAAAAAGTTATGCAAAGTAACATAAGATTTTTTATTTTGTTGCTGTTTCATAAGAAGTATGTATTAAAAAGAACTTTGAAGTACAAAGTAAGTTATAAAACCCCAAACTACAAAATATTCTAAGAAAAAATGGCTGAGATTAAAGAAGCAACTTATAATGAAGACAGTATTCGCTCGCTTGACTGGAAAGAACACATTCGTTTACGCCCCGGAATGTACATAGGAAAGTTGGGTGATGGCTCGGCAGCAGATGATGGAATTTATGTTTTGCTTAAGGAAGTAATGGACAATTGCATTGACGAATATGCAATGGGCTATGGTAAATCTATCGAGATCAAATTAGGTGAAGGAAGGGTAGAGGTACGTGACTATGGTCGAGGGATTCCGCTTGGAAAAGTTGTTGATGTAGTTTCAAAAATTAATACCGGAGCAAAATATGATAGCAAGGCATTCCAGAAAGCGGTTGGTTTAAATGGTGTTGGTACGAAAGCGGTCAATGCTCTATCTTCTTATTTTAAGGTACAAGCATTCCGTGAAGGAAAATCGAAGTGGGCTGAATTTAATAAAGGAGAGCTAACGAAGGAATCGGAGATGATGGACTCAGATCAAAAAAACGGGACACTCGTTATTTTTGAACCTGACAACACAGTTTTTAAAAACTACCATTATATCCCACAGTTTGTTGAAGCAATGATCTGGAATTATTGCTACCTAAATGCAGGCATGACGATTGTTTTCAACAAACAAAAGTATATTTCACACAATGGGCTTTTGGATTTATTGAGAAGAAAAACCGACGAAGATTCACTGCGTTACCCAATTATTCACTTGAAAGGTGAAGATATTGAGGTGGCACTTTCGCATGGCAATCAGTATGGTGAAGAGTATTATTCATTCGTCAACGGCCAAAATACTACACAGGGTGGAACGCACCTTTCTGGTTTTAAGGAAGCATTGGTTCGTACGATTCGTGAACACTTCGGTAAAGATTATGCTCCTGAAGATATTCGTCAGTCGGTAATTGGAGCAATTTCGATTCGCGTCCAAGAACCCGTTTTTGAGTCTCAAACCAAAACAAAACTTGGATCGGCTACGATTTCGCCGGAACCAAACTCTCCAACGGTCAGAACTTTTATCAGTGATTTCTTGAAAGAGAAGTTGGATAATTATCTGCACATGAATTTGGCGGTTAAGGAAGCCATCAAGAAAAGAATTGAGCAGTCGGAGCGTGAGCGTAAAGAATTGGCAGGTGTAAGAAAATTAGCCAATGAAAGAGCTAAAAAGGCCAATTTGCACAACAAAAAATTGAGAGATTGCCGTTTTCACTTAGATGATGAGAAAAACGAGAAGCGATTTGATACGGTAATGTTTATCACCGAAGGTGACTCTGCGAGTGGTTCTATCACCAAAGCACGCAATCCTGAACTTCAGGCTGTGTTTAGTTTGCGTGGAAAACCATTGAATAGCTTCGGGCTTACTAAAAAAATCGTTTACGAAAACGAAGAGTTTAATTTGCTTCAACACGCCCTCAATATCGAAAATGGTTTAGAGGATTTACGCTACAATAAAATCATCATTGCTACTGATGCCGACGTTGACGGAATGCACATCAGACTGTTATTGCTTACATTTTTCTTGCAGTTCTTCCCTGATTTAGTGCGTGAAGGGCATTTGTATATTCTTGAAACTCCATTGTTTAGGGTAAGAAATAAAAAAGAAACGATTTATTGTTATTCGGATGAAGAAAGACAAAAAGCAATTTCAAAATTATCGCCTAAACCAGAAATTACCCGTTTCAAAGGCTTAGGAGAGATATCTCCCAATGAATTTGAAAACTTTATTGGAGAAAATATACGCCTTGAACCAGTAATTCTCGAAAAAGAATCTTCAATTCCGAAGATATTGAGTTACTATATGGGCAAGAATACACCAGAGCGTCAGAAATTCATCATCGAAAACCTTCGAGTTGAAAAAGATGAAATTGATGAGGTTTTGGCTGAGATATTGGATATTAAATAAGATTTTCGTTTGTGAGTTGATAGGTTGGTTTCACAAAAACCTATCCATCAACTCGCTTTTTTTCTGGCGTGAAACAGGTAATAAATCTCCATTAATCATCTTTACGGCCCCGCCTTCCGACCGAACAAAGGCTTTTAAATGACTTAGATTTATTAGATAGGAGTGATGGATTCTGAAAAAACCTTGCTCTGAAAGCAGCGTATCGTAATTAATTAAAGGCTTACTCGTAAGCACTCTTGTATTATTGACCAAATGAAATTCGGAGTAGTTTCTGACTGAGTTGATGTATAATATTTCTTCCAACATCACCACTGTAAAGCCATCAGTATTCGGTACTACAATTTTACGAATTTTTTGTTCGGAGTAGCTTTCGAGTAAAATCTTAAATGTTGTCGATGAATCTTTTACAGTCTTTTCCCGCTGTTCTAAAATTCGGTCGATGGTTTTTGTTAAGTCGCTGATTTTGAAAGGTTTAACTAAGTATCCAACTGCCGAAAACTCAAAAGCTTTAATGGCAAATCTATCAAATGCAGTTATAAAAACTACCGAAAAGTTTTTGTTTTCGATGGCGTTGAGAATATCAAAACCAGTTCCATCTGGCATTTTTATATCAAGAAAGGCAATATCACAAGGAACACTTTCGAGTAAAGCCACACCTTTTTTATAACCATCAGTTTCGCCAACGATTTGGATGGTTTCTTTAAAATTTTCTTCCAATGCTTTACGAAGCAGATACCTTGCATCTTCTTCGTCATCTATGATAATAACTTTTAGCATACCCCCAGCCGCAGCGGCGGACCGTCCCCAAAGGGGAGTTTTGATTTTTGTTTATGATTGTATTCTCGAAAATATTTTATGTATTTAAGATAATTTCAACCTTAGTTCCTAAAATTTCTTGATTCAAATTTTTTAATTCTTTTACTAGCATTTTGCCACGTTTTCCGAGCCGAGTTTTTATCAATTCCATGCCTTTCGAGGTATGTTTCCCTGCTTTTTTCATTGACTCGTTGAAGCCTACACCATCATCTTTCACTGAAATCGAAAGGCTTTCATCGGCCAATTGGCTCACCGAAATTTCAATTTTTCCTTTATGATTTTTGGGTAAAATGCCATGTAAAAGTGCATTTTCGGCCAGAGGCTGTACTATAAAAGCAGGCACTTCAAAATCTCCATTTCTGATTTCATCGGTCATGATAATTTCATACTCAAATTTATCACCCAAACGCCTTTTTTCAAGTGAGAGATAGGCTTCGATAAAATCCATTTCTTCGTAGAGTGGAATGGTCGTACGACTGGTTTTTTCGAGAATATCTCGCATTAATTGGGCAAAATCAGCAATAAAATCATTGGCTTGTGAAGTTTTTCCATCTATATAAAGCCTTTGAATAGAATTGAGGCAATTAAACAAAAAATGTGGATTGAGTTGAGCCCTCAAAAGTTTTTGTTTCATTTCGGCAGCTTGTTGTTTTTCTTTAAGATTTCGCTGACGATTCCAAAAGAAAAAACT
>NZ_JBMLRC010000145.1:0-12534 GCF_049241225.1 Emticicia sp. | reverse complement strand
AAATTATTCGCACTTTGATAATTTTTTACTACGTTTTCGACATTCGCTAAATTTGAATACCGAGCTGAAATCGCCGTAAAATCATTTTGTTCTTTTGCCATTTCGAGTGCCTCGAAGAAATACTTTTTTGAAGCTACGTATGCTTTTGAATTAGTTTGGGATGCCTCAACTCTCAGAAAATTTATAATGCCTAAATTGGCCAAAGCAACCCCCAAACGATATTTATCGTTGAGTCGAATAGATAAATTCTTTGCTTCAAGAAAACTTTTTTCGGCTAAATCTAACTGCTTAAAGTGCATCTGAATATTGGCCAAGATAATTGTCGAAGCCAATTCTATTTGTGGAAGATTATACTGATTCGCCAGTTTTGAGGCATACAAAGCATTTTGGTTAGAAAGTTCGTAGTCCGACATTTCAAAATTTATTACAGCGATACTGTTATATTGAAGTGCCACAATTCTATTCAATTTTTTATTGTCAGTATTCAAATAATGCTGTTTGGCATATTCAATGGCTCGGTTATGGTACTTTAAAGCCTCCTTGAAATCACCCATTTTTCGATTGTAGGCACCTAAACTTGCATTAATGTAAGGCAAAAACTTTGTGTCGTTTAGATTGATAAATTCTTTGTTGAGACTCGTCAGTAGCTTTATTGCACTATCAGGCTGAGTGCGGAGTAAAGCAGTAGCACCAAAATACTGTAACCGCGTTTTTGATTGGGCATCGTTGTTTTTATTAGCAATTTCTAATGCAATCTTTGAGTATCTCTTCAAAGAATCGGCTTGCCCCGACAAATGAAAATCTTCACATTTTTCAATCGAGCTTCCGAGTTGCTGTGCTTTGGCCAAGCTGCTTATTGTCAATAAAATAAATAGTAAAAATCTGCTCATTTGAGGTCTGAATTGCTGCTTTTTTCCGAAAGTAGAAACCTTTTTTTGATATTTCCAAATCTCAATGTTTGGCTTTGAAATATCAAAATGTATAGCAAAACCGCCAGATAAATAATTACTACATTCCAACTGCCAGACCGTACCGTTTGATAAGTGTAAAATTTTTTTAATTTTTTTTCATTTCAACTTTGCTTCATCAAACAGATATCCAATGAAGCGAAAATTAGCCTATTTATTTATTCTTGTCCTCTGTGTTTGTGCCTGCACCGATTTTGGTGTCACGAACAATTTAAATTTTTCAAAATCAATAAAAAGAATACAAAAACCATGAAAAAAAACTTTTTACAAATCATTTTGTCGCTTTTTGCGGTATCATCATTTGCTCAATCAGTGAGCATTAATCCTAATAACTTACAGATTCCGAGTGTGTCTGCATTACCCGCTTGTGCTGCCGCTGATTATGGTAAAATTGTATTCTTGACCACCACCAACCGAGCCAATGTGTGTAGCGGTAGTGGTTGGATTGAGGTTGCAGCAGGCGGCGGAGGAGGTGGTTCGTTGACTTTACCTTATACAAGTACAGGCTCATTTTCAACACAGGGATTTCAAATAATCAATACTGGTGGTGGTGCAAACTCTGCCGCATTGCAAGGAACTACTGCTTCTTCTTTGACAGATGCTGCTGGGGTTTGGGGAAGTGCAAACACAACAACTCCAAATGGTGAAACAATAGCGGTTAGAGGGTCAAACTTTGCTACAAACAATAATGGTGTTGGTGTAAAAGGAACTCATGCGGGAAGTGGATATGGAGTTTATGGATATTCGTTAACAGGGACAGGTGTTTATGGTTTTACACAGGGAAATAGCTCAAGTGGCTATGGCGTATTTGGGCAGGCGGGTCAAGTCTCTGGTGTAGGTGTATATGGTAATGCTTTCGGCTCAAACGGAACGGCTGTATGGGGAAAAGCTGACAATGCAACCGCAACGGGTGGATATTTTCAAAATACGGCAGGAGGAAACGCACTTCAAACAAGTGGTAAACTTAGATTTCAAGGAAATGGAGCAGCAGCAAATAAAGTTTTAACCAGTTTAGATGCAACTGGGGTTGCTACTTGGGAACACCCTCAACGTAATGAAATCTTAAAATTAGGACCAGCAGCTTTTCATTCACATATTTCTACAAACGAATCTACAATGGGTAGTCAGGGAATTTCGATGACAACCGCAGCAGGGTCATTTCATGCCAACGTATCTTTGCCAAATGGAGCTTCAATCTCTGCTATTAAAGTATATTATATTGATAATGATGGTGTTTCTCCTGCAACAGGCTTAGGTCTGACAAGCTGGGCTTTACAGAAAATGACCAACTCTGGTGCTGGAAGTGTTTACTCAAATGTAAATGCGAACATATTTACAAATATATCAGCAAATGCAAATGTTTTATTTTCAGGTTTAAATTTTTCTGTTCCTGAGGTTGTAAATAATGCCACTACTCTTTACAGATTAGTAGTAACAATGCCAGCTTCACTCAATCTTATTTTGGTAGGTGCTGAAATTAGCTACACTTATGAAGTAACAAATTAAAATTTAATAACAAGTAATCAATTACAAAAACCATGAAAATCAAACTATTATCTATCCTAAGTTTATTCTTTTTGCTTAATTCTTGTACAAAAAAAGACGATGCCGAGGCTTTATTTTTCAGAGTAAAAGTTGATGGGAAACTCGTAGAAGCTACAGGAATCAATGCCTACGCTGTGCAAGACGATGATGAATACAATATTTATGGAGTGTTTACAAACAAAAGCTCGATGTATATTCAGTTAGCTAAAAATAAGGGAGTTGGAACGCATCAAATTACTGAAAATCCCAACTTTGCATTGTATGCCGATGAAACCGAAACAGGGCATCGCTCTGACCGAACCGGTGCAACTGGTGAAGTTACTATTACCGAAAAAACTGCCGAGATGGTCAAAGGCACTTTTAAGTGTACTGTGAAACAAGCCAATAATTCTACCAAAGTTTATACACTGACTGAAGGCGAGTTTTCTGTCAAGTTTAGATAAAATTTATCACACAAACCGAATTTTTTATGAATACCGTCAAGATTTACCATAAAAAATACATTGCTGCCAACGAGGTAGTTTTGTTGAAGGCAGAAGCTAATTATACCGTACTACATTTTGAGAATGGAAATAAAATCATTTTGGCTAAAACGCTCAAACGCTTGCATGAGTGTTTTTCAGAACATGGCTTTTTCAGAATTAGCAAAACCAACATGGTTAATCTCAAATTTATAGCTAAAACCAATGAAAACTATGCTGTTGTAAAAATGAAGAATGATTTGGAATTACACGTTTCTCGCCGACGAAGGCTCGATTTAAAGGATTTTATTTTTTCAAATACAAAATCGAAAATATTATCATGAACATAAGAAATCTAAGTATAATGCTTTGTTTTTGGGTCGTTTCACCAGCTTTCGCCCAGTTCGATAAACTGAAAGAAAAAGTAAAAAAAGAGCTACCCTCCAACGAAAGAGCTACTCCCATAAGAGAAACAAATGCTCGTGGTGGTGCACCCAATTCAACCGAAAAAGACCAGAAACGCAATGAGAGTTTTGATGCACATTATAAACAGAAGGATGATGCCAAAGCAAAATCTGGAGAACTTGACCGAAAAACTAAGTTGACAAGTCCTGAATTTGACCGAAAGGCTTACGAAGAACGTATTTATGCCACTTTTGAGCCTGATTTTTCGACAGCAAATTTCTCACCTGCTATTGCTTGGTTTGATTTACTGGATAATGAACGTTTTAGATTCGACATCACAAAAGGCGAGATTCGACTAATGTCACTTCATGTCTCGTTTCTACCATCTAAAACCAAAGATGGTAAAGATATAAATTATCGTCCGTCGCTTTCTACGAGCAAAGGATATGAAAACATGAAACCTCCCATCAGAGCCGATATTGTTGATGCAGCCACTGGCGAATTAAAAGGCCAGCAGTTTTTTAAAGCCGAAGATTATATTCCGCCATTCAAAAAGTTGATTTTGGTTGAAGAATACGGTGGTGATTTCTTCCCTTTTTATGCAAATGTGAAAGAAGGAAGCTTTGAAGTTCGCTTTTTTGTCGGGAAATCCCATTTTTATACATTTCCTTTTCAAGTTGAAAAAAAGACAAATCCGGATTCTTATGCACCTGTAAAAGATTTATATTTTTTGAAGGGTCCCTGGGAAGACTGGGCAAGAATCCAATTTGATGAGCGTAGTGGAGAAGTGCTACCAAGTGTTTATTTGACCGAACGGAATCTTGATATTAAAAGTGCAAGCAATTGGGATGACACAGTTCCGATGAAAGGACTTGTCAAAATTTCTCGTAACGGCTCATTGGTAGCAACATACGGTCAAACAATTAATTCGGGTGATTTTACACCCTCTAATGGAAAATGGACACGTTGCCAGTTTTGGACTTTCAAGGCTGGGAGTAATGACAAAGAGATGTTTACCAAAGCTGATTTAAAAGACGGGAATTATATCATGGAAATCAATGTCAAAAATCCAAAAACTGGCAAATCGACTATCGCAAAATATGGTTTTATGGTAAAAGGTGGAGTAATTCAGCCACATCCCAAAGCTGACAGAAACCAAAACAAAGACCCTCTAAGGGTGCTCGAACAAGGAAAAGAATTTTATTATATCAAGAAAATGTAGGCCATGAAATACGCTGAACTAAGCAAAAAGACCAAACTTACTATCATAGTTTATTCACTTTTGGCTTTAATGATTGGGGTCTTCGTTATTGGTTTTTATATACAAAAAGACAACGATAAAGAATTGCTCGAAAAAGGCGAACGAGCTGATGCCAGTGTAGTTGAACTATACGAACAAGTAACAGGAACGAGAAAAAGTAAAACGTATCGGTATTATATGGACGTAGCTTTTTTTACAGACGCCGAGAAAGTGAAAGTTTTGCCAAAATCTGATAATATCGTTGATAAAATTGCCGCTATTTCAGAAGAAGCTGTGGCCAATGCCAAATTGGGCGATTATCAATCAATGCGACTGAGTATCAGTCAGGTAAGTTATCAACGACACAAAAAAGGTGATAAAGTTACGGTGGTTTACATGAAAGAAGAACCAACCGAAGCAAAGCTTTTAGAAGAACTTCAATGATTGTATAGCAGTTTTTTGTAATGGGGTTTACGATAAGTAAAGTTTCAAATGCAAGATTAATCGTATAAAATAAGACCTTCTGGGTCTTATTTTTATTTCTACTTCCTTGAAGGTAAGGTAAATTAAGTGTTTTTAACTAAATTGCAACCCAATGAAATTTTTGTAAAACCAACCTCTTATTAAAGTGACTCTCGACGAAGTTAGAAAAGATATTGATAAAATTGACGACCAATTGCTCGTACTGCTCAATCAACGAATGAAACTCGTACATAAAATAGGAGAAATCAAGCGTTCGACAAAAGCAATCATCTACCGACCAGAGCGTGAAAAGCAAATTCTCGACCGCATGAATGCTCAAAACGATGGCCCGCTCAACAAAGAAGCCATCGAAGCTATTTATTTGGAGATTTTTGCGGCTGCTCGTAATATCGAATTGCCCGAAAGAGTTGCGTATCTTGGTCCAGAAGGAAGTTTCACGCATCAAGCTGCCGAGAGCCGTTTCGGTGCTATGAGCGAGTACATGACTTTGCCAACCATCAAATCGGTTTTTGAGGCAGTTGATACCGGCAGAGCTAAATTTGGTGTAATTCCGATCGAAAATAACCAAGAAGGTATCGTTTACGAAACAGTTGATTTACTCAATGAGATGAATGTAAATGTTGCGGCAGAATTGAAAATTCCTGTGCATTTTGCATTGGCAACAGAAGCCGAAAATCCTTCAAAAATCAAGCGTATTTATTCAAAGGATATTGCTTTTCGTCAATGTCGAGGATTTTTGAATAAATATTTTGAACAAACGCACCCCGAAGAAATTCAGGTAGAGTCAACTTCAAAAGCAGCAAAATTGGCAGCTGAAGACCCAGAAAGTGCAGCTATTTGTTCAGAAATTGCTGCGAAGCTATTTAGTTTACCGATTTTGTTCAATAATATCGAAGATAATAGCCAAAATCGCACTCGTTTTTACATTTTGGCCAAAAACTTTGTAAATGCCAAAAGCGAAAACGATAAAACAACCATCATAGCTCGTCTTCCGGATACCGATAAGCCAGGAATTTTGGCTGCTTTCTTGCAAGATTTCAAAAAAGCAGGTATCAACTTAACTAAAATAGAGAGCCGACCATATAAAGGCGACGAAGATTTTAACTTTTGGTTTTTTATCGAATTAGAGGGATTCTTTCAAGACGATAACGTCGAGAAGGTTTTCAAGAAATACAAAAACTCAATTAAGTGGTTGGGAAGTTATGTAAGAAACGCTTAGAGAGTTCTGACGGGGCCGCCCGTGCGGTTTTGAATTCTGAGTTAAGAATGACCTTTTTCAACGGTTTTAAGTTTATTGACCACTATGAGTAAAAAAAACTCAGAACCCAGAGTTCTAAACTCAGAATTAAATTACTGGTACAATTATTGTAGAAAGATGGGCAAAAGCTCATCTTTCTTGTTTTATTTCGATCTCAAAAAAAAAGATATAATTTGTAACCATCCAATAATTTTTGTTTACTGCTGGTACAGTCATTGCAACATAGTTTTCAAGATTTAATCGAAAGCATAAATTGACTGTGAAAATATTTTTAAGATTATTTCATGGAAAATAAGTACAAAGCAGTTTAACAAAAAACCACCTTTTGGGTGGCTTTTTTGTTTTATTTCTTTCGGAAAATGGCTGCGAGTGCAATGATGACCCACACCACATTTACTGCCACGGAAGGATAGGCGTGGTGGGCGTATGTATTGATGATAAAACATATGCCTCCTAGCAAATTAGCCCAAATATACCTAATATCTTTTGAGTCGAGTTTGCCTTGTATATTCAAAAAGTATGAACCTACAATTAGTAGTGAACCAATCCAGCCAATGATTTCTATAAATAGTGTCATTAATTTTTACGCATAGGAACGTCCAATCTGGACATTCATTTAAAATTATTTAAAATTTCCTTCGATTTTGCTTTATCGGCCAAAATTTGTGCTTTTAATTCATCTAAACCGTTAAATTTCTGCTCAGGTCTGATGTAGTCAACGATTTCGACAGTTACCGTTTCGCCGTAAATATCATCATCAAAATCAAAAATATTTACTTCTTGGGTGCGTCCAACACCATCAACGGTTGGCCGAGTACCGATGTTCATCATACCATTATGCCATTGATTCCGGAAGAAAGTTCTGACCGCATAAACACCGTTGGCAGGAATCAATTTATAAAATTGTGAAACTTGCACATTTGCCGTCGGAAAACCAATCGTTCGACCAAGTTGGCGGCCTTTTACTACAATTCCAGTGAAACTATATTTTCTACCCAACAATTCATTTGCCGAACTAACTTCACCACTCATTAACGACTGTCGAATTTTGGTTGAACTAATCGTCAGATTTTCAATTTCTTGCCGAGGAATTTCTTCAATTTCGATACCAAATAACTCAGAGTTCGCCTTCAAATAATCAAAGCCACCTTCACGGTTTCGTCCAAATCGGTGGTCATAGCCAATTACGAGTTTTTTTGTGCCGATTTGTTTTAAAAGTATCTCTTTAACGTATTCTTCGGCACTAAGTTCTGAAAATTCACGAGTAAACGGAATCACCAAAAGATGGTCAACTCCTTGGCTTTCAAGTAGTTCTATTTTTTCGTCAATTGTAGAAAGGAGTTTTAAATCCTGACTATCTTTTGAAACTACCACTCTCGGATGCGGCCAAAAAGTAAGCACAACCGATTCTCCGCCCGTTTTTTGAGCAGTTTCTCTTAAAATTTGAAGAATTTTCTGATGCCCCAAATGCACGCCATCAAAAGTACCACTCGTAACCACGGCATTTTTAAGAGCCTCAAAGTCCGCTAAATTATAATATACTTTCACTGCTGATTATTCAAATTTTCAAGTTTACTAAGTCTTTCGGGTACACTCTCCAAAAACTGCTCAATCGTGAGCGAGTTTTCAATCTTAAATTCTCCAATACGTGTTCTACGCAACGAACTCATATATGCACCCGAATCAAGTAATTTACCAAAATCTCTTACTAAACTTCTGATGTATGTTCCTTTCGAGCAAACAATTCTAAACGAAATTTCGGGAAAATTAGTCGTATCAACCTCAAATTCTTTTATTTCAACTTGTCTAGATTTTATGACAACTTCCTCACCTTTTCGAGCCGATTCGTAGGCTCTTTTTCCATTAATTTTTATTGCTGAATGGGCAGGAGGTATTTGTTCTATCACACCAGAAAGTTGACTAACCACTTGGTTAATAGCTTCTTGTGTAATATGATTGGTGGGGTATTCAGCATCAAATTCGGTTTCTAAATCAACCGAAGGAGTTGTTTTACCCAATTCTAAAGTACCTGTATATTCTTTTTCTTGTGCCTGAAAAGTATCGATTTGTTTGGTCATTTTTCCAGTACATAGAATCAATAATCCAGTTGCAAGTGGGTCTAGCGTACCTGCGTGACCTACTTTTTTATATTTCCCTGCCCAACGTACCTTGTTCACCACATCAAAAGATGTCCATTTCAAAGGTTTGTCAATCAGAATTACTTCATTTCTTTCGTCCATCAAAAACTAAAATTAAATATAAAATTACGAGAATTTACTGTCGTCAGTTGTCTTTCGACGGTGGACTAAATAACTCTCAAATCATAGCCAGCGGCCAAAAGTCCTAAAATAATTAAGCCAACTACAATGCGGTAGTAGCCAAAAACTTTAAAGCCATATTTTTGTAAATAGCTAATAAAAAATTTGATCGCAGCCATTGCCACAATGAAGGCTACAATATTGCCGACGGCTAATAATTGTAATTCATTGGCAGAAAACGTTAGTGTACCTGCCTTGAATGCCTTCAAAAGTTTATAGCCCGAAGCAGCAAACATAGTAGGAACTGCTAAAAAGAATGAAAATTCGGCCGACTCTTTGCGTGAAAGCCCTTGAAACATTCCTCCAATAATGCTCGCCGCCGAACGCGAAACTCCTGGAATCATGGCAATACACTGAAAAAGACCAATTTTTATTGCATCTCCGTAAGTTATATCTTCTTTGGTAGCTTTTTTCTCAAAATATTTGTCAATAAAAACCAATATAATTCCTCCTAAAACCAACATAATTGCTACAACTGCTACGCTTTCGAGTAATTGATCAATGAAATCGTTCAATATAAAACCAATAATGGCCGCTGGAATAAAAGCTGCTAATAGTTTTTTGTAAAATTCAAAAGATTGAAAGAAACGTTTCCAATATAAAACTACTACTGAAAGAATCGCACCGAATTGAATGTTTACTTCAAAAACTTTTGTAAAATCAAGTTCGCTGATACCCATCAATGATGAGCCAATAATCATGTGTCCTGTTGAGCTGATTGGCAAATATTCAGTGATGCCTTCGATGATAGCAAGGATAATTGCTTCAATAAAATTCATGGATTGTTAAAATATTAAAGAGGGTAAAAAAATACGAAAACTGATAGTTTTTAGTTCATTGTTTTGGTTGGTAAACTTAGACAATGTAACTTTTTGACTATCAGTTTTTTATGAAATTTATTTTCGATGAAGTTTTATTTCTTCTTGAAAATTGTGTAAAACTGAAAAATAAAACCAATGAAGGCAATAGCCGGCCCGAGGGTTATTCCTAAAAATCCGAAACCAAACTCTTCTTTATCGAGAGTCATGATAAAGAAACCTGCAAAAAGAAGTACGATACCCACAATCATTAAGGTGTAGTTACTTTTGCCAAATGGAAGAGCTTCTTGATTTCCTGTTTGTTCGGTTGGAGTGTTGTTTGTTGTATTTTTCATTGTATAAATTTGTCTGAGTTAATCTGTTCAAGTGATTGATAAAAATTGTAAATACTTTAATTACTGTGGACTGTTGCCTATCGACCGTTGACTAATCAATATAAATCCTCTAAATCTGTTCGTAAATAACGGTACATTGACTGAAACGTACTTAAAACACCGATCAAAATACCCAATAAAATAACAAAACCGCAAAGAATAGAGAGTTTGGTGAAGTTTTGTAGAATACCTAGGTTTTCAATTTCACGAATCGCAATTTGTTCAATCACAATGAGTAGGGTTGAAGCCGCAACTCCCGAAATGAGCCCTTGCAGGATTCCTCTTATGATAAATGGTTTTTGAATAAACCAGTCAGTTGCACCAACCAATTGCATACTTCTGATTATAAACCTTTGCGAATATAGTGCTAGTCTGATGGTATTATTGATAAGTAAAACAATGGCTATCAACAATAAAACCACAATCGAAGCAATAATCAGATAGGCTTTATTGGCATTTTTGTTGATGCTATCCACAAAATCTTTGGCATAATCGGCTTCAAAAATACCGGGAACGCTCTCCAAATCAGCTTTGATTTTTGCCAACTCTTCTTCTTTGAAGTATTCTTCTTTTAGTTTTAAGCTAAATGCATCTCGATAGGGATTTTCTCCCAAAATCGTACGGAAGTCTTCGTTTGTTTCTTTCAAAACCTTCTCGGCGGTGCTTTCTTTCGAGATAAATTTTATTTGCGGAACATTATCTGAATAAGCAACATAATTTTTCTGTGCAATCAGATTTCTAACCGAGTCTTTTTGAATTTGGGTAAGAGACTTATCTAAATATACCTGAACTTCAATATTTTGCTTGATATACAACACCAATTGCTTGGAAGTTAGGGCTATCCATCCACTAAATGCTACCAAAAATAAAGCTGCTGTTAGGCTTAGAATGATGAGCATACTTGGATAACTACCTAATTTTCTATTTTTTTTCTGCATATTTATTGATTCAATGATAAATCCTCTGCAAAGATAAAGGATGTTGTATAAAATACGCAGAATTTAATGATTTTTAACAGAAGAATAGTAATTTAAACTGCTTCGCTTTTCCATCGAGCAATTCTTTCTGGCATGTTTTGCTCTATGATATTTTTTACAACCTCAGTTATCTCCTCAACTGTAGCATCGGGCGAAAAATATATTGGCTCTTTAAACTTAACCTTTAATTCAGTATTACGTTTTTTGTAATTAAGACCAGACTTATTAAATGCACGGCGGAAACCGTCAATTACTACTGGTACTACAATCGGATTATTATCTTTAATGATGTGGGCAGTTCCTTTGCGAATGGGAGCGTAAGGGCTGGTTGTTCCTTGCGGAAAGCTTACAACCCAACCAAATTTTAAGCCTTTGGCCACATTATCACTTGCTGAAGTATCGAGCGTTCGTTTTACGTTTTCGCCTTTAGCTCTCCATGAGCGTTCGACCAAGATAGCACCTGCCAAACTAAAAATCTTCGGAATGAACCCTTCCTTCATGGTTTCGCTGGCTGCCACATAGAAAGTTCTTGCACGTGGGGCAAACAAGGCAATCGGCAAAACTCTATTACGAAAACCCCATTTGACAGAGCAAAAAATATGATAAAATGCAATTACATCGGCAAAATAAGTTTGGTGATTGGATATAAAATATACGTTCTGATGAGGTAGCTTTTCTAGATATTCTGCACCTTCAACTTTTAGTTGATTTGCAACTGCCAAACGCCAATATGTTGGGATACCTGCAATTAAAATAATTATACGTTTGAGTATTAGCCAATTACCAAAGGGGTCGCGTTCAAAAATGCCAAATAGATCTACGTATGACACATATCTGAAAAATGGATTTGGGTCATTGTTAGGGATTGGGAGAAAATTTTTAATTATTCTAATCATTCTCAAAACTAATTGCTAATTATATATGGTTTAGGTGTTTTATAATTGAAAGTTAATAAATATATGGCATTATTCAAAAATCATCAACGAAAAAGATTTAGAAATAGCTCTTTTACAAAAGAAAAGCGTTGGTTTTCTAAACAAAAACCAACGCTTTTAATATTTTTAGATACAGAATGATTAGTTACGCTTACTAATTTCGTCACGTATTTTTGCTGCTTTCTCGTATTCTTCTTCTGCCAATGCCTGCGAAAGCATTTTGTTTAGTTCTTCCAAACTTAGGTCTTTCAAGGCATCTTTTTGCGACTTTTGCGGACGAGTAGTTGCTGGCTCAACTAATTCTTCGGTTTCGTCGGCTTGTTCTGCTTCGTGAGTTGTGATACCCGCATCGCTTAAAATCTGCTCAGTAGTATAAATCGGCACTTGAAAACGCAATCCAATAGCAATTGCATCGGATGGACGAGCGTCAATTGTTTTCTGACGTATGCCATCAGTACAGACAATTTTTGCAAAGAAAATACCTTCTCTGAGGTCAGAGATAATAATTTCTTCAACCGTAAAATCGAATGCACGAGCAAAAGATTTGAATAAGTCGTGAGTCATTGGTCGATTGGGCGTAATGTGTTCCATCTCAATAGCAATTGCTTGAGCTTCAAACATACCAATAATAATCGGCAAACGGCGGCTTCCACCTTCTTCCGATAAAACCAATGCAAATGAGCCAGTCTGAGATTGACTTGGCGATAGTCCTAATATTTCGAGTTTTATTTTTTCCACGGTGCAAATATAAA
>NZ_JBMLRC010000144.1:0-1626 GCF_049241225.1 Emticicia sp. | reverse complement strand
CTATTTAAATCTTAAAAACAATGGAACACTTAGCAACCAAAGTTCGTAAACTCCGAGAAATTTATGGTTATTCGCAAGAATACATTGCCTTTGAAATGGGTATTAGCCAAGCTGCTTATAGCAAAAAAGAAACTGGTCGTACTGAGCTTTCTTTTGGCTGTTTAGAAAAATTGGCGAGTATTTATAAATTATCTATGATGGAAATTATAAGTCTAAGTCCACAAGAATTATTGATAATGGTGATTCAGAAAGATAAGCAGGCAGTGGCTTAATCAATGAAGACAGTACATTAAAAATAATGATTTTACTTATACAAACGCTTAGTTGCAGAAATTGATGTTTAGCCTTTCTGTTACTAAATCCACGAAAGATGATAGCCTTAAAAATTGGCAAAAATGCAAAAAAAGTATGGTAAAACTATCACTACTTCTGTTTCTAATTTCATAATTGTAGTCGTGTTATAGAGTATAGCCAAAAGTTATTGAATCGTAGCTGCTCAGTGATTTATCTTTGTGACACTAAAATAAATCACACACAATGAGACATCTAAAAAAAACACTTTTACTTTCATTCTTAGCTGGTCTTTTAGCCTGCCAAGAAGCTGAGATAAAACCAAGCAACGAAAATATGTCGTTTGTAAAGTTAAAACCAGAAATTGTGAAAGCTGAAAAAACCGAAGATGGTATCAGATTTATCAGTAATGGCAGAATCGTAAAAACTGATAAGTTTTGATTAAGGCGAAAGAATGGTTTATAACCAAACGATATGGAGTACAACGAAATATTATTGAATATAAACCATTCGGCAGCCAATTTTGCAACAACAAATAAGAGTACAGTAACTGAGCAAATAACAGAAGTACGGTAATTAAGCAAATAGCAGAAATACAGTAACTAAGCAAATAACAAAAGCACGGTAACTGAGCGAAGTCGAAGTTACAAATATCTAATAATCAACAACTTATCATCTGTAGTTAGTTTTTATAACCAAAACGAATGAAGTAAAACAATAGGTTATTGAATGACAATGAAAAAGCAACAACCTTTGTAACATCAAATTGAAATTCACAAAAAACACTATTCACACAATGAAAAACTTAAAACAAACCATCGCAATAGCTGCCTTACTTTTGAGCAATTTAGCCTGTAAAGAAGAAATGATACAACCTCAGACAAGCACTGCTCCAACCAAAGCAATGATTGTTCAGCCAGAAAAAGAATTGACAAAAGAAGAGAAAATAGTAGCCAAATATTATGAGGAATTACCAAAAGAATAGTTTTGGTTTATAAATTAAGTAATTGATAATCAGACGAATAGCTCATAGATTTGTAAAGAAATATTAACACTAAATCCACACAACACAATGAAAACAAAATTAAAGTTTGCCTTACTTTTGATGCTCGGTGTAGTTACCGCCTGTGAGCGTACAGACGTAAAACCAGCCAGCAAAAACCCTAACTCAAATAATGAGAGTGTAGCAACTACCAAAGGAATAGAATAGTGAAACAAAGCATTAAATCTACACAACACAAATATAACAAAAGGGCTTCGGATTGGTTTTAGCTGACTGATACTCAACGAGAAAAGCTATTAAAGCGTCCACATAGCAGAAAATGCTTAAAACTG
>NZ_JBMLRC010000143.1:8595-12089 GCF_049241225.1 Emticicia sp. | reverse complement strand
TCGTATTGATTGTTTTGTTTGCCAATGGCTGTAAGCAAAAAACATCGGCCGAATATACTCCGTTAGTAAATAATCCCGATTTTTATCATGATTGCGTCAATCAGCTTACCGATGTAATCGTACATGATATTTTTTCCCCGCCAGTGGCGAGTCGCATTTACTCTTATGCAACCCTTGCTGGATATGAAGCACTCGTTTCGGGTGAAAAAGATATGCCTTCGATGGTTGGTAAAGTAAAAGATTTCAATGAAGTACCGAAAATCGAAGCGGGCAAAGAGTATTGTCATCAATTGGCAAGTATCAAGGCTTTCATGACGGTTGCCCGTGGCCTTACGTTTTCGGTTGATAAATATGATGCTTTCGAAAAAGCTCTTGATAAGAAATTTGAAACAGCAGGTGTGCCAAGCGAAGTTATTGAGCGTTCGGTAGCGTACGGAGCGGAAGTCGGAAAAGCTGTTTTGGCTTATGCAAAGAAAGATAATTACCCACAGACTCGTGGTTTACGCTATACTTTACAAAACAAACCTGGTACATGGACTCCAACGCCGCCATCGTATGCCGATGCCATTGAGCCAAACTGGGGCAAAATCAGACCGATGATTATTGATTCGTCTTCGCAGTTCTTGCCACCACCGCCATTTCCTTATGATTTGGCCAAAACCAGTCCATTCATGAAAGAAGTAACCGAGGTTTATGAAATTGGAAATAAACTTTCAGAAGAAGAAAAACGCATTGCATGGTTCTGGGACGATAACGCTTTCGTAATGAACGTACAAGGCCACGTAATGTTTGCCGATAAAAAAATGACCCCGGGTGGACACTGGTTGGCTATCGTAAAAACAGTCTGTAAAGATAAGAAAGTAGATTTTGCCAAATCAGTACAAGCATATCTATTGGTTTCGATGGCTTTGCGTGATGCTTTCATTCAATGTTGGGAAACAAAATATCGTTTCCATAAAATTCGTCCCGAAACTATTATCAATGCCAGTGTAGATACCAAATGGGTGCCATTTTTACAAACTCCACCTTTCCCAGAATATACAAGCGGACACAGTACGATTTCGGGAGCATCAGCCGAAGTTCTTACTGAGTTATTCGGTGAAAATGTGGCTTTTACAGATTCTACCGAAGCGAAATTTGGTCATGGTGTTGGGCAGTTTAAGTCTTTCAATGAAGCAGCTGAACAGGCATCGATTAGTCGTGTGTATGGTGGTATTCACTTCCGCTCGGCTTGTGACGAAGGATTGAAAGCGGGTAGAGAAATTGGTAAATTGGTTATTCAGAAAGCTAAGAAATAAGAATAGATTTCTTTAAATTATAGAAAGGATTTGGCTTTGGTCAAATCCTTTTTTGTTTTTAGGCATTTCGAGCAAATTACCCATTTCTGCCGTTGAGTCAGTCTGAAAAAATAAAAATAAGACATTATGTCATTTTAAATTTCTGTAAAAATACAAAAACCGGTCAAAAAGTCCGAAAAATTCAACTGGTACACAAATTGATAAAAAGTTTGCGTCGCCACAACGGTGTGGCATAAAAAAGAAACAAACATTAAAATCAATAAAAATCATGGCAACATTAGTAAGAAATTTCGCACCAGTTTTCCCAGCAGTATTAGGTAGTTTTTTAAATGACTTCGAGCGTGTAGCTCCTGCACACACACATTCGTTTCCAGCAGTAAACGTTATCGAAAGCGAAGAAGCTTTCAAAATCGAATTAGCGGCACCGGGTTTGAAGAAAGAAGACTTTAAAGTAAACGTTCACGAAAATACTTTAACTATCTCGACTGAGAAAAAAGAAGAAAGCACTGAGACTGTTGGAAAATACACTCGCAAAGAATTTAACTTCAGCACATTCAAGCGTTCGTTTACATTACCAAAAACTGTAGATAGCGAAAAAATCGTAGCTACCTACAACGACGGTATCTTGGGCTTAGAACTTCCTAAAAAAGAAGAAGCAAAACCAAAAGAGCCTCGCTTGATTGAAATTGCGTAATTTACAGAATGGGTCTACAGGCCTGTTCAAACATTAAAATAAGGGCAAAATGCAAATCTACTTTGTATTTTGCCCTTTGCATTGAAAAAAGTTATTGCCTAAAATAACCGTTCATAACGCAATAAGATTCGGTCATCCAACGCAACTTACTTTTTCAGTTAAAATTTGTTAAAATTCATCAAATACCCGAATTTACATACATACTTTTACGTTAAATTTGCATGAAACAAAAACAAGCCTTGTTTCGTTATAAACACAAAACTATTTGAAGAAACATTACTAATAATTGAGATTAAAGAAGTTATCTGATTATAAAGGATGATTATTATGCACAAGCCAAATAAACAACTTGTTGAATAAACCAATCAACCAATAACAAATTTCCAGTAACTGCTTTAAAAGTCGATTAGGTAAATAAAATATTAACTGTAAAACAACGGCATAAAACACATGAATAACACAGTAAAAACCATCGGCATTGCTGTATTGAGCAGTATCGCCACGATTGGAGGTTATCACTTGCTCGGTTTGCAGAGCAATGATATAATTTTTAATGAAGCTTCAAAACCTTCACTTACACGCTTAGCAAACTATGATGGTCCTGCTGGCGTACCGGGCGATTTTACTTATGCGGCCGAACTCTCAACACCTTCGGTGGTGCATATCAAAGCAAAATCGGTACGAGCGGTATCTCAGCAACGCTCAATTTTTGATGATTTCTTCGGTGGCGAAAATCCTTTCGGACAGCCACGTAATCAACAACAAGAGTCGTCGGGTTCGGGAGTTATCATCACGAATGATGGTTATATAGCAACCAACAATCACGTAATCGAAGGTGCAACCGAGTTGGAAGTTGTAACCTCTGACCACAAATCGTACACTGCAAAAATCATCGGTACAGACCCTTCAACCGATATTGCAGTTATCAAAATCGAAGGAGGAAAGCATCCAGCAATGACTTTTGCCAACTCTGATAATGTAAGAGTGGGTGAATGGGTTTTGGCGGTTGGTAATCCGTTCAATTTAGAATCGACAGTTACGGCGGGTATTGTAAGTGCCAAAGGACGTAGTATTGGTATTTTAGCCGAAAAGCAGCAACAACAAATGTACCGTCGTTATGGCGAAGACGGTCGTCAAAGAACCAGCGATGCTATTGAATCGTTTATTCAAACTGATGCAGCCGTAAATCCTGGTAATAGTGGTGGTGCTTTGGTAAACCTTAAAGGTGAATTGATTGGTATCAACACAGCCATTGCCAGCCCGAACGGAGCTTATGCAGGTTATGCGTTTGCGGTTCCTTCTGAAATCGTGAAAAAAGTTACGGCCGATATTGTAAAATACGGAAACGTACAACGTGGATATTTGGGTATTAATTTGGTTGAATTAGATGGCAAAAAAGCCGAAGAATTTAAAACCAAAACCGATGAAGGTATCTATGTGGCTGATGTTGTAGAAAATGGTGCAGCAAAAGCAGCGGGTATCCAAAAAGGTGACGTAATTGT
>NZ_JBMLRC010000143.1:2782-8495 GCF_049241225.1 Emticicia sp. | reverse complement strand
AAGCAACGCATGGGTATTCAGGGTGGAGTAATGGTGAAGAAAATCTATGAAGGAGATATTGCTGATTATACACAAATGCGTGAAGGTTTCGTAATTATGAAAGTGGGAGATAAACGCATCAATTCGGCAAATGATTTCAAGGCTGCCATCAAAGAAGCCAAAGAAAATGAAGAAGAAGGCGTAATGATTTGCGGAACGTACCAAAGTTCGGCTCGTACGACCTGCTACGGATTGAGTTTAGAGTAAATTAAGTAAAGAGTAAATAAAAACGCACTTATGTCGATAAACTTTTATCTTCATAAGTGCGTTTTTCTATGTAGAAGGTTAAAATTTTACTTTTTAGCTATACATTTACGTCAGCGTTTTCACCATTGCTGTTAGGTTATGCCTGATTAACCTCCCCCAACTCCTCTCCTGCGAGGAAAGGGGCTTGAATTTCCTTCAAGTAGAAGTCCTTCTCCTTTGAGGAGAAGGATTTAGGATGAGGTAATCTGACAAGTTATAGCGTTTTCACTGACACCATATTCGATAAATTATAAATAGATTTTTGATGATTTTAGACCGAACCATTGCTCCACCATCAAGGAAAGTAGAACACGTAAATATTCCGACTGCTGAAAAGATAATTCTTGATAATAATATTCCACTTTATACAATACGAGCGGGCGAGCAGCCAGTAATGCGTTTGGAATTGATTTTTGATGCGGGTAGTAAATTCGATGCCATTGGCGGAGAATCTCTCTTTGTTTCAAAAATGCTTACTGAAGGCACAAAAGATCATAAAGCCGCCGAAATTAGCGAGTTTTTTGACCAGTTTGGAGCTTTTACCGAAATTACACAATCTTTCGAGCGACTTGCTATTACGGTTCACGGACTAACCAAGCATCTAACAAAACTTTTGCCGATGCTCAAAGAAATGATTTCAGAGTCGGTTTTTCCCGAAAAAGAGTTTTCAATGCAAAGAAATATCGCTTCGCAAACCCTCAAAGTCAATCTCGAAAAAACTGCTTTTGTGGCCAGCCAAACTTTCAGAGAACAGATTTTTGGTGCAAATCATCCTTACGGAAAATCGGTCAATCAAGCCATTATCGAGAATATTACGCCCGAAGCAGTTCGTGAGTTTTATGTGAAACAAATCAGCGGAAAATCATTCACGATTTTTTTATCGGGAAATTTCGGTGAAGAAGAAATAAGAGCCTTGAACGAAAGTTTTGGGCAAATGCCAGCCAGTTTACCAGAAAAATTAGAAGAGAAATTTCCAGAAACCCCAAAAGTTGGCGAGAATTTGCTTGTAAATCGCCCAGAGAATCTACAATCTTCAATTCGAGTTGGTAGAAAATTATTTAATCGTTCGCATCCCGATTTCTTCAAGTTTATAGTCACTAATACAATTTTTGGTGGGTACTTCGGCAGCCGATTAATGAAGAATATCCGTGAAGAAAAAGGTTTTACCTACGGTATTTCATCATCGTTGATTCCGCAAAAAGAAGGTGGTTATCTGATTATCGGAACTGATGTGAAAAAAGAATTTACGCAACAAACAATCGACGAAATACACAAAGAAATTATTCGCCTACAAACCGAACAAATTTCAGAAAACGAACTCGAAACAGCCAAAAATTATATGATTGGCTCGTTTGTAGGTTCATTGAATACACCATTTGAAGTAGCCGACCGCCAAAAAGTAGTGATTTTAGAAAACCTGCCGAGCGATTTTTACCAAAATTATATTCAGCAAGTAAATGCCGTCTCAGGCGGAGATGTCATGGAAATTGCTAATAAATACCTCAATGCCGAAGAACTTTGCGAAGTTGTAGTAGGAGGGAAGTAAAAATAATCTCAAAACTTTGTGCCACACTAATTCAGTCCACCGTCAATAGTCGACAAGTCTACAGTAGCTTAATCTCTGCTGCTTGAAAAAATGCCGATTTTGATTCAGTAACTCGATAAAGTGTGGCACAAATATTTAGAAACCATTGCCAATCGTCAGTGTCTGCACTTTCAGCAAATACATATCGGCCGTAATGTATAGTACCGAGCCATCGTTTCCGAACGCACAGTTGGCCGTTGCTTCGCCCGTATCAATTCTGCCCAATAATTTAGCTTCGGGCGATAAAATCAAGATTCCTCCCGGCCCAGTTGTAAAAATATTGCCTTTTTTATCAATTTTTAGTCCATCGGGTAAGCCTTTTAGTCCTTGCTTTACCATTGAGGTCATATCATAGAAAACACGTCCTTTTCCCACTTTTCCATCAACAAAAACGGGGTACGCCATCAAATAAGCACGGTCAGGGTCAGACTGTGCCACGTAAAGCGTTTTTTCATCGGGCGAAAATGCCAAACCATTCGGGCGAGTTAAATCTTCAATAATTAATGTCGTTTTCCCTGTCTTATCAACTCTATAAACGCCAAAAAGTGGCGTTTCACGACTTGGGTCATCTTCTTTTTGGCGTAGACCATACGGTGGGTCGGTAAAATAATAATCTCCGTTTGATTTCTGTACGACATCGTTTGGGCTATTAAATCTTTTTCCCATATAATTATCGGTCAATGTACGTTTTCCGCCAAAAGTCAGCGGCATTTCTGCCAATCTTCGGTCGCCGTGTTCGCACGAAACCAGATTTCCTACTCGATTGATAATCAAACCGTTGCTTCCTGGCTCGTCGCTGTATGGTGGAATTCCAGTATAGCCCGAAGGTTTTAAAAACTCAGTAATTTCTTCGCCTTTTTTCCAGCGATAAATTGTATTGGCGGGTACATCCGAAAACAACAGATATTCGCCATCTTTTACCCAAGCTGGACCTTCCGACCAGACAAAACCTTCGCCCAAAACTTCAATTTTGGTGTTCGCATCTAAAATTTTGTCTAAAGCGGCATCGTAGCGGTCGATTTTACCAATGGTTTTTGATTGGGCAGTAATAATGTGAGTACTCATAGAAAAAAGTGAGAATAGTAGAAGTTTTTTCATTTTGGGTTAGGTTAGTTTTAAACAAACGAAATTAAACTAAGTTATGCTAATATGTGTTAAATACTTGAAAATTTTGTTGAGGTTCTTTGATAATCAAGGCAAAAAGTATATTTTTAAAAAAGATTTTTACGTTCTTTCCACCACACAAGACTGCTGTAAAGAACCATAACCCAATCATTCGAGAAATGATGGTGGATTACCAACCAACCCAACAGTCAAAAATTGATTTACGGGTACTAAAAGAACTGGTTCGCCACGGCGAAAACAAGTTCGTAGAATTTAAACTAAAAACCAATCACCCTGAGAAGATTGTCAGGGAAATGGTTGCTTTCGCCAATACCGATGGTGGAAAATTGATTGTGGGCATCGGCGACGACAAGAGCATAAAAGGCTTGAAATTTCCCGATGAAGATGAGTATATTCTGCAAAAAGCCATCGAAAAATACATTTATCCTGCCATTGATTATCATCTCGAACGCCTAATTGTTGAGGGCGAGCGTGAGGTTTTAATTTATGATATTCAGAAAAGTCCGTTTAAGCCACACTACGTAGATTTAGATGGGATTGCCGAAAACCGTCGGGCGTATGTACGTGTAGCCGACCGCTCAGTGCAAGCCAGCAAAGAAATGCGAGAAATTCTGAAAGGCGAACGCAAGGGGCTGAATATCAAGTTTAATTACGGAGAAAAAGAACGAATTTTGATGAAATATTTGGCCGAAAATCCAACCATCACGGTAGATACCTACGCCAGCATTGCCAATATTCCTCGAAAAGTCGCTTCCCGAACTTTAATAGTATTGGTATTGGCCAATGTTATAAAAGTACAACCCCACGAAGTGCAGGATTTTTTTGTGGCGGCATAATTATTCCTGATGTTATGCAAAAAGGTACAGAGTACCTTAATATTTGTAGAAATGTTGAGCGATAACCTCACTCAAGCTACGTAGTAGCATAATATTATACTCATCAAACTCAATATTACGCTACTACGTAGCTTTTGTGTGCTTGTTTACATTATTACTACAATTATCACGCAGCTCTGCTGCTTTAAGTCACAAGAGGCATTAAATTTCCCCTAATAAAGTCTTTTATTGCCTTTTGTCAATATTTGGTGGTTTATTTTGCTGCTTAGCTTTTGTTTTGAATCAAAAACAAGATTATGAAAGCTATTATAAATACTGAATACGGCTCGGCTGATGTACTTAAACTACAAGAAATTGAGAAACCGATACCAAAGCCTAACGAAGTTTTGGTGAAAGTTTATGCAACAACCGTCAATCGAACTGATACGGGTTTGCGTTCGGCCGAATATTTTATTTCAAGATTATTTACGGGACTTTTTAAACCGAGATTTCACACTCTCGGTAGCGAATTTGCAGGAATTATTGAACAAATCGGCGAAAATGTTAAGTCATTTAAAGTCGGAGATGAAATATTTGGACTAAGCACATCAAACTTTGGCACTCATGCCGAATACCTCGCCATACCCGAAAGTGCTTCTATTGCCCTCAAGCCACAAAATTTCACGTTCTACGAAGCTGCTTGTATTTGTGAAGGACCCTATCTGGCTTTAAATTATTTAACAAAATTCAAGATTGATAGCACGACCAAAATACTTATCAATGGAACTTCTGGCTCGATTGGGAGTTCGGGCTTGCAGTTGGCAAAATATTTCGGAGCGGAGGTAACAGCCGTAACCGATACTAAAAATCTCGCTTTAGCAAAGACTCTCGGAGCCGATTTTGTGGTAGATTATACGAAAGAAGATTTTACGGATACCGATAAAAAGTTTGATTTGGTCTTTGATGCCGTTGGCAAAAGTTCGTTTTTCAAGTGCAAAAAACTGTTGAAAGAAAACGGCACATACTTTTCGACCGAACTTGGGTATTTATCTCAGAATGTTTATTTACCACTTTTTACCAAGAAAATCATTTTCCCAATTCCAAAAGATACGAAAGAACAAGTAGAGTTTTTCAAAGATTTAGCCGAAAAGGGGCATCTTCGGGCTATAATTGATAGACAATACACTTTGGAAGAAGTTGCCGAAGCACATCGATATGTCGAAAAAGGTATGAAAGTGGGAAGTGTTTCTATTAAAGTTGTTTGATTAGGATAAGAAAAAACGATGCTGATTCAAGAATATCAAGAAAAATGGGTAGAAGATTTCAAGGCTATCGAAAGTGTTATTACTGATGCTTTGATAGGTCTTAATATATCTATTGAACACGTTGGAAGCACCGCCGTTCCGAAGTTGGCAGCCAAACCAATCATTGATGTTGATATTGTTTACGGAAAAGATGTGTCTTTTGAAACAATAAAAAAGGGATTGGAGAAAATAGGATATTTCCACAATGGAAATCAGGGAATTATAAATAGAGAGGTATTTAAAAGAAAAAACAGGTGGAGTAAACACCAAATACTCGACGCAATTACGCATCATTTATATGTCTGCCCTGTTGATAGTGAAGAATTGCAAAGACATATTAGATTCAGAAATTATCTGATTGCTAATGAAACTGCCAGAACTGAATACCAACAACTAAAATATGAGATTGCCGTTGCTGCTAACCAAGATAAAAAGCAATATGCAGCACTAAAAGAAGTAAAAGCGAGAACTTTTATCAATGACATTCTTACAAAAGCTGACCAATTATAGATTAATTACAAACTTATCGGCATCTAAATAAGCTGGAAAACGTTGGCGAAACTCGTCGAGCGAAGAGCGGTCGAGTGTGTGGTGGTGAA
>NZ_JBMLRC010000143.1:0-2682 GCF_049241225.1 Emticicia sp. | reverse complement strand
GGAAAACGTTGGCGAAACTCGTCGAGCGAAGAGCGGTCGAGTGTGTGGTGGTGAATAACTTCGTTATCAATTTCACGGAAAAGTACTTTTCCAGTAAAATCAATCACCGCCGAATTGCCCGAGTGCGGAAAACCATTACCATCTTCACCCACACGATTTACACCTACCACATAACTTTGGTTTTCGATGGCACGAGCTACCAAAAGCGAATCCCACGGATACATACGCACTTGAGGCCAGTTGGCTACGTAAATCAATAAATCATAGTCGAGATTGACATTTCTGCTCCAAACAGGAAAACGTAAATCATAACAAATAAGCGGACAAATCTTCCAGCCTTTAATTGTCTTGATGAGTCGCTTAGTGCCTTCGGCATATACATCATTTTCTTTCGCCATTCTAAACAGGTGGCGTTTGTCATAGGTATCAACTTCACCTTCAGGTGTTACCCAAAGCAGGCGATTATAGTAATTTTCTCCTTCCTTAATAATCACACTTCCCGTAATGACCGCCCCAGTTTGTGCCGCCATTTGCTTCATCCAACGAGTTGTTGTGAGGTTCATGGGTTCGGCAAATTGCTCGGCTTTCATCGAAAAGCCAGTCGTAAACATTTCGGGCAAAATGATTAAATCAGTAGGCTCATCAATGTCAAAAATCTTTTCTTCAAGCATAGCCAAGTTCGCCGTTGGGTTTTCCCAATGGAGATTCGTCTGAACCAACGAAATTCTTAGATTTTGGCTGCTATTTTCTGACATTTTTCTGATTTTAAATTAATATAGAACACAGATTGTTATGATTTTTATGGTAGTTTATGATAAAATCTTGACGAATCATATAAAATCATAATTATCAGCGTTCTATAATTTTACTTCGGAAACTTCATGCGATACTCAATATCCACATCACCTTTGGTGATATTGGTGAGTTTTTTCTTTAACATTTGTTTTTTCAACGATGTTAGGTGGTCGGTGAATAAAATACCATCAATATGGTCATATTCGTGCTGAATAATTCTTGCTGCTAAACCCTCATAAGTTTCAGTATGTTCTACCCAATCGGTATCAAAATAACGAATCGTAACAAACTCTGGGCGATACACATCGGCTCTCACCCCAGGAATACTCAAACATCCTTCTTCATAAGCCCATTCGTCGCCATCTTCTTCCAAGATTTCAGCGTTGATAAACACTTTCTTGAAATCAATCAATGATGGGTCAATGTCTTCTTCGGTTTCTGCACCTTCGTTGATAGGAGTGCCATCAACTACAAAAAAACGAATATCCATGCCAATCTGCGGAGCTGCCAAGCCAACTCCCGATGCAGCGTACATGGTCTCAAACATATCGGCCGCTAATTTCTTAACATCCATTTCTCCTTGCACAATATCACGGGCTTCTTTTCTCAGAACAGGGTCTCCGTAGGCAACAATTGGGTATATCATCTTCTTTACTATTTATCTATTTTTAACATTTTTCGGAGAATGATTCTGTTATCTTCGATATTCTCCTTTATCTCTATATTTTCAATTAAAAAGCCATTTTTCAAGGCAAAAATCAGCATCGCTCTGAAACGATTGCGAGTTTTGAGTGTTATAGAACTAAAACCTTGTTCAGAAACCCATTTTTCTTGTTCGTCTGCCAATTGGGTAGCAATCCCATCTTTTCGGTTTTCGGGCAAAACTCCACCGAGCCAACTATAAAAACTACCATCTCGGTAGCGGTCATATCCAACTTTAAAGCCTACGACTTGCTGGTCTTTTTCAGCAACTAAAATCAAGTATTGTGTGTTTGATAATCGTTGGAGGTAGCTTGCTTCGTCGTAATTGCCACTCGAAAATTCGGGTATTTTTTCAGAAATCTCAATACATTCGGCAATTGTACCTTCACGAATAATTACATTTGCATTGGCGTTCATACTACAAAGTTACGAAACTGATGAATAATAATCTTAATAAAACAGTACAGTTTATTGATTTAGGTCTGATTGATTATCAAGAAGGCTGGGATACGCAAGAAAAACTCTTCGCTGAAATCATAGATATAAAAGTTAATAACCGAGGAATAGCCCCCGAAGAACAAAAAATTACGCCTAATTATCTGCTTTTTTGTCAGCATCCGCACGTATATACGCTCGGGAAAAGCGGAAAAATAGATAATCTTTTGCTCAACGAAGAAGGTTTGCAGGAAAAAGAAGCAAAATTCTACAAAATTAACCGTGGAGGAGATATTACCTATCACGGGCCTGGGCAATTGGTCGGTTATCCGATTCTGGACTTGGAAAATTTCTTTACTGATATTCATCGCTATATGCGTTTTTTGGAAGAAGGTGTAATTCTGACTTTGGCTGATTATGGAATCGAAGCGGGAAGAATTGAAGGGCTAACTGGCGTTTGGCTTGATGCAGTCGAGCAGAAAAATCCAAGAAAAATCTGTGCAATGGGCGTAAAATCGAGTCGTTGGGTAACGATGCACGGTTTAGCCTTAAATGTAAATACCGATTTGAATTATTTTCAAAATATAGTACCATGCGGCATCGACGACAAAGCTGTAACCTCAATGGCTACCGAACTCGGAAAACTACTTGATGTGCAAGAAGTTGGAGCAAAACTAAAAGGTCATTTAGGTCGCCTTTTTGAAATGGAGTTTGCATAAGGATTTACCACAGAGGCACAGACGGTTCGCC
>NZ_JBMLRC010000142.1:0-1002 GCF_049241225.1 Emticicia sp. | reverse complement strand
TTGCAAGTTTGATAATAAAGAGCCGTTTCTTTTTTGGTGGCTAAAATCTTAAATTCTGACTTGGCTTCGGCTTCAATTTGGGCAAAATCGCTTAATAATTTTGCGTGTGTTGCTTTCACCCAATCATAAAATTCGTCGGGAACTCGTTCCAAAATTGGTAATAATTCTTGTCCTTCTTTCAGATATTCCCAAATATTTATCGTCGAAACTCTCGTAATAATATGGTGAATACGCACATACTCAGCAAATTTCACTTTCAGCCGATACCCGCTCTTAAATTTCACTACAAAACCTTCTCGATTATCTTCTTCCAAAGCTTTTAGTTGTTGTAAATCATTTAGACCATCGTATCGTTTTACGATTTCAAAATGTTCGTGCGGTAGAGACAGGGCATGCCCTGTCTCTACGGTTGATAATGGTAATTCAACACCCGATTTTGTGTCAATAATGGCCAAAAGCACCAATTTTCGTGCATCGCCATAATCAATTACAATTCGGTTTTCTGGATAAATGATTTCAAACAAATAGGTTTTGGTTGGGTCTAAATGTTTGATTGTATCAGCATATTTTGTGTACAATAACTCAGTGGCAACGATTGCCTGCTCACTCGTAAACGAACCACGAGTGGCAATAGCGGGTTTTCCATCAGCCCAATACAGAATACCGAGCGAGCCATCCATTTTTTCGTAAACTTCAAAAGGTTCATCTGGTAAAACCAAGTTTTCTGATTCTTCTAAATTAAAAAACTTTTGAAACGGACGAGCCACAACTTCATACAAACCATTCATTATCAAGCCTCTACAAGCCAGCGTCCATTCGTTCCAAAGTCGGTCATATTGAGCTTTGGGCGAATAATTATAGATATACAAATCAGCCGTTGGGTGCTTTTGTACATTGATATAATCGTCGGCGATGAGTTGTTTTAGGTCTTGGATATTCATTTTGTTTTTGATTTGATGCTACAAAGTAAATACACTATTACGCAGTCTATTTGCGTAGGTA
>NZ_JBMLRC010000141.1:9808-37992 GCF_049241225.1 Emticicia sp. | reverse complement strand
AAAAGCACTCAATTTTGAGTGCTTTTTTTTGTTTATTTTCTCCGATAAAGTATTTTCTTTCATAAATCGTTAGATTTCGCTTTTCTTTTAATATTTTTACTATTTATTTAATTCAAATTTAGTTCTTTATTAACACATAGATTTTTTATGTGTAGAAATTCTTATGAGTCAACAAGTAAAATCAAGAAAACAAGTAAACGAACATGGTGAAGTATTTACAGCAGAAAGAGAAGTAAATGCAATGCTTGACCTTGTGAAGCAAGAAACAGAAAGAATAGATTCAAGATTTTTAGAGCCAGCTTGTGGAAATGGAAATTTCTTAGCAGAAGTTCTCAGGCGAAAGTTAGCTGTTGTAGAAGATAGGTATTCTAAAAATCAAATCGAGTTTGAAAGATATGCAATTATCGCCATTTCAAGTATTTATGGGGTTGATATTTTAGAAGATAATGCAATAGAGTGCAGAGAAAGGCTCTATAAAATCTTTGAAGAAATTTATACGAATAGATATAAAAAACTATGTAAAGACGAATGTTTGCGAAGTATAAAATTTATTTTGGATAGAAATATTTTATGGGGTGATGCTTTAGATTTTACGAACCCACTTACAAAAACACCAATTATTTTCTCTGAGTGGAGTGCCGTAAACGGAAGTATGATTAAACGTAGAGACTTTATATTTAAGTTTTTAGTTGAGAAAACCCATCAATTTTCATTATTTAATGACCAAGGCGATGCCGCAGCCATTGATGAGCCAGTAAGAGATTTTCCGTTGGTACATTTTTTAAAATTGTCAGAATCAGGATTTGCAGGATTAGAGGATTCTCAAGATTAAAATTTTTATTTAATGAAAAACTTTGATGCAATCACCTACAAAATAAATGGTTGTGCCATGAAAGTGCACAATACACTCGGCAATGGCTTTCAAGAAGTAATTTACCAGCGGTGTTTGGCTATTGAATTACAAAAAGTAGGTCTTGAATTTGGAAGAGAAATTGAGCAAGATATTTTTTATGATGGTATTAATGTTGGCACAAGAAGAGCTGATTTTGTTGTAGAAAATGATGTTATAGTTGAATTAAAAGCGGTTATTAATTTGGAAGACGTTCATCTCGCACAAGCAAAAAACTATTTAGTTGCCTATAATAAACCCATAGGGTTACTTATCAATTTTGGTTCAAATAGCCTACAAATCAAAAAGGTTTTTAATTCAAAATACCGTTGGAATCAGGATTTTCAAGATTAAAGATTTTCAGGATTAAAATACTCAGCCAATGAAAAACAGAAATTAAAACGAATCAAGAAATTTTTAAAATAGCAACGGTACAACGACTCATAAATCCGATACGAAAAAGAATCAAGAAAATCCTAAAATCAAGTAAATCATGATTCAGACAACTTACAACCCTGACGTACTTTCTTGCCTTGCTAACCTAAGCAATGATGAAGTTTTTACACCACCCAATTTGGCAAATCAGATGCTTGATTTGCTGCCTACTGAGCTTTGGAGTAATAAAAACGCCAAATTTCTTGACCCCGTAAGTAAATCAGGTATTTTTCTGAGGGAAATAGCCAAACGTTTGATGAAAGGTTTGGAAACTCAAATACCCGATAAACAGACTCGTATCAATCATATTTTCCAAAATCAATTATTTGGAATTGGCGTTTTGGGTTAAATGAATTTTATCCTCCGCAATAATTTTTCGTTAATTAAATAAGCATGTTAAAAAATGGCTGTAAGAATCTCACATTGTTCAAAATCCACTGAAAACTATTTTTTATGTTTAAATGATAAAGTTTCAGGATTTACTGATAGGAGTCCACAAATTGGCGATTTAGTTTACCTTGTCGTAAAAATTGGAAAGAAAAGTTTATGTGGAGCAAGATTTATTCTCGATGAGCCTACCGATTATAAGCCTTGGAAAGATGCTGATAATTATATTAGTGCTTTCACCATAAAAAATATTGAATTCTGCAAACCATTTGATATTTCAATTCTATCAGATTTAGGAGGTAAGTATTGGGCGATAAAATTTGTTCAAAGAGCAAAATCTATTACTGACAAACAAGCTATAAAGTTACTAAATGACCAGTTTCTCAGTAATAAAATTGATACTCTCTATCAATTTACTGAAGAGATACCCCAGCTTGAAATAGATGAAGATGACTATGTTGAAAATGCCACTATCGAAGACGAAAAAGAACTGCAAAAAATAATTAAAGTTATCCCAGATGCGAAGGTTTCTATTATGGGGACTTTTCAGATAGTTCCATTTTCAAATGAGATAGATAAAATCAAAGGGCTTGAAACATTAGTAAATGAGCATTTTTATTCTTTGTTTCCTCAGTTCCCGAAATCAAAAACGTTACTTATTCCAGAAAATAGACTTTTTAAGACAAAAGGTTTCAAAATAGATGGTAACAATGTACTTGGTATAAGAACACTTCCTGATGGAATATTAATAGAGTTTGATAAAAATTCAAAAAATCTATTTCGAATAAATCTTATTGAATATGAATGTTATGGAGAGCGTAAACAAAAAGAAATAGAAAAATCCAGTTATTTAAATGGAACTATAATTCCTCAATTAATGAGATTTGCTTCGGCATTTAGTATAATCACAGATGAACAAACGAGAGTTAAAACTATAGAGAGTTGGGTTGATAAAATCATAACATATGTAAATAATGAGGAAAGTCAAACTTCTAAATTCATTGATTGGATTAAAGAGGTTCGCCCTGAAATAAAGGAAAGGTCAATTGAGAGAGAAATGGAAAAACTTTTAATTGAATCATTTAAGACAAATTTAAGAGTAGTACTTATAATTGATGAATTAAGTTCTGAGCAAAAATCAACAATAAAAAATGTAGTAAGTTCCTTTAAGCTTGCAAATGGAGAAAGTAATGTGCAATTTACAGCATACGTAGTTAAACTTGTTCAAAAAATAAATATTGTTGATAATAATTCAGAATATGCCTTAACAATTCAATAGCAAAACACTTAATATTAAAATAACACATCCAAGAAATAAACCTAAATGCTTAAAGTGAAGTACAAAAATGGCTTGATTTAATACGTGGTTCTTTTTCTGAAACTACGATTGATAACCTAAAATTAGGAGCAAAAAAGCCACCGTTGCCATTTTCTCATGCTCCATTGTTAAATGTTTTATCTCATACATTTTGGTTTTTACCGAGTGTTGCTTCATGTTTTGCAATGAAAAACTTGTTGGAGCAGAAGCAAAATAAATTTTATCAAGACTACGAAGTAATTGTTGCGGCGGGGACGAGTGCAGGTATTGGCGTAGAAGCGTTACCGCCAATATTGAAAGCAATGGGTAATCCATTAAAAACAAAAACCATTACTTTATCGTGTGGTAAACTAACAACTGGTGTTTCAGTAAAACCGTGGAGAGGTATTTTTATGTTACGCAATTCATCAAGTCCCGAAACATATTTTCAAGCAGCATTTAGAGTCCAAACACCTTGGACAATTAAAAACACCGATAGTAAATCACCTAATAAAGAGGAAATTATAAAACAAGAATGTTATGTTTTTGATTTTGCTCCCGACCGAGCTTTAAAGCAAATAGCCGATTATAGTTGCCGATTGAACGTAAACGAATCGAATCCTGAAAAAAAAGTGCAAGAATTTATTCATTTCTTGCCTGTATTGGCTTATGATGGTAGCTCGATGAAGCAAGTTGATGCAGCTGGTATTTTGGACATGGCAATGAGTGGAACAACGGCAACCTTACTGGCCAGACGTTGGGAAAGTGCATTATTAGTAAACGTTGATAATAATACATTACAGCGTTTAATGAATAATCAAGATGCTATGCGAGCATTAATGAGCATTGAAGGTTTCAGAAATTTGAACCAAGATATTGAAACGATTATTAATAAATCTGAGTCGGTTAAAAAAACTAAAAAAGGAGCTAACGAAAGAGAATTATCGAAAGATGAGAAAAAAGAACTTTCAGATGAAGAAAAGGAGTACAAAACAATACGAAAGCAAATTCAAGAAAAACTCATCAAATTTGCTACTCGTGTGCCTGTCTTCATGTATTTGACCGATTATAGAGAGCGAAGTTTGAAAGATGTAATTACACAACTCGAACCAGGGTTATTCAAAAAAGTAACAGGTCTGAATGTAAAGGATTTTGAATTATTGGTCAGTCTTGGAGTTTTTAATAGTGCTTTGATGAATGATGCAGTTTATAAATTTAAACGTTACGAAGATGCCAGTTTAGAATATATTGGAATCAATAAACATGAAGGAGAAAACGTGGGTCTTTACGATACGGTTTTAAGTGCTAAAGATTACCAAGATAGTTTTGTTAATGAAGAATGAAATCGAGCACTCAAACAGTTTTTAATGAAATAAGTGTAAGTATTTACCACCGTGATAATTAATACTGACGAGTAAGAAAACTAAACGAAGACATGCAAACTTTATAGTCAGAAATTGACCTATGCAATTCCATGGTGGGGTGTGATAACCCTACGAGCCTACACACTCCGAGGTGCTGATAATTGACCCTACTTTTGGCATGAGTGCGGGGGCGTATGAGGCATATATGAATTAGAATAATATCAAAAACACAGCAAAATATATACTGCACAAAGAAATGGATAACACAACCACCTTATCAACGGGAAAAAAGTACATCAAAGAGATTTTTAGCCCCGAACAATTTTTTAATATTCCAGAATACCAACGCCCCTACGTATGGGGAGATGAACAAATTAGTGCTTTGCTCGATGATATCAGCTCGGCTATGGAGAATGATAGCAACAAAGAGTATTTTTTGGGCTGTATGGTCTGGAATACCCGCAACTATCAAACCGAGGCATCGGTACGGTATATTTATCAAGATATTTTAGATGGTCAACAGCGTTTTATTACCTTATACCTGCTGCATGGCGTAATTAGAGATATTGCCCAAGAAGAAAAACTTCGAGAAAACGTACAACGCCGCCTCATACAAGAAGCCGACGAATACAATAATATTCCAGCAAGAATTCGTATCGAATTTGAAATCAGAGATGACAAGGAATTTTTGCACGAATATATTCTTAAACCCAACGGTACTCAACGCCACGCCAAACTCGATAGTATTGCGGCCGATAGTAATCAGACGGCCTCAGTGCGTAATATGGCAAGGGGAATTCTGACAATGGCACAATGGTGGGCCAATAAATTAGCAGATAAAACTGATAGAGAAGAAAAATACATTGGCGATTTTTACAAATACCTCTCTAATAAGGTATTGGCTTTATATTTAGCCACACCTAATAATCTTGATGACGCTTATAATCTCTTTACGGTATTGAATAGCCGTGGGCTACAACTACAAGTATCGGATATTCTGCGAGCCCAAAACCTACGAGTTATAGACAACGATACACTACGTAAGGCTTATGCCAATAAATGGTCTGTTTTTGAGAATACCATCAGCAATCCCTACAAAGCATTCGATGATTTTCTTTGGGCCTTAGTATTTATTCGCATGAAATACCGCAGCGACGACAATCAGAGTCTGACCAAAGCCTTTGAGTTTATGTTTAGAAAGAATTTGCTTCGGAAAGGCCCCGAAACACTCGATTTTGTTGAAAAATATGTAGGTCATTACGAAGCCCTTACAAATGGCAGTATTGTAACCCGTGAAGGCTCTCAGCTTTTTGGTAATATCATCACGATACTATCAAGTGTATTTGGTAGCCAATTTCTTACACCACTCATGTATTTTAGAGAATGTTTTGGCGAACACCAAATCACCGATTTTTTAATCAAGCTCGATAATCTGTATTCAGTTGGTTGGTTATTAGGCAGACGGCAGTCGAGTACACGCACATTTATAATTCTCAGAAGAATTGAGCATTATTATAATTTATATCAAGAAAATCAGCTAAGTATCGAAGCTGCTGCTGAAGGCTTAATAAACAATGAATGTATGAGTTATAGTTTTTATGACGAAAATATTTCATCTGAAAAACCTATTGATTTATCGGAGTTTGCAACACTTCTGGAGAACGAAAGGTGGGGTTCGTATGCCGGTACACGTGTAAACAAGATTCGATATTTGTTATTAAAACTCGATTTATTAATAGCCAGCCCATCAACGATTATTCAATATAATAAGGATACCTCATCAATTGAGCATTTACTACCTCAAAAAATTGATAACACTACCTGGGATATTGATGGCACCGAACATAAAGAATGGGTACACCGCATAGGTAATTTAGTATTAATTGATAAAAATAAAAACGCTTCGCTCAGCAATAAACCTTACGAAATTAAAAAGCATAAGTATGAAGGTGCTATTGAGAGTAGAGCCAACACCAATTTTGTATTTATGAAGCATCAGGATTGGCATTTGGAAGATTTAAAACTAAACAATAAGCGATGCGTTGATTTACTGATGCAGTATTATGAGGGGAATAGTCTTCGTGCATTCCAAGCCATCAAACGTAATCAGAACTAATAAAACCCGCCAACTTGTAGTACCACATTGTATTTCAATTCATTGTGGTACTAAATTAGCTTTATAATATGATTTTTAGACCAGTAAAATAGCCCTTCACCCTAATAAAACCTCTATCCTCATTAGCTTGATAATAGTCCAATCAAACGTGCGTTTGATTGGACTATTTATTCCTTTGTATAAGAAAAGAAAATCAGAGATATTTTGTAACAAATAATTACTAAATTTGTTACAAAATAATTCCTTCTTATGGAAAGCATTGATAAAAATATAACCAATCATATAGATAAAACTCCACGAGGTAAAATCTTTTTTCCAGAAGATTTTAGAGAATACGGAAGCTCAGGAGCAATCTGATTAACTTTACATCGCTTAGTTGAAAAAGGGGAAATTAAGCGTATAGCCCAAGGAGTTTACGTAAAGCCAAAAGTAAGTAAACTACTTGGAGAGTTAACCCCAACAGCCGAAGATGTTGCTATCGCCATTGCAAAAAGAGATAAAGCACGCATCATTCCTGCTGGAGTGCATGCCCAAAATAGACTTGGGCTATCTACACAAGTACCAACTAAAGTAGTATATCTTACAGATGGTTCACCAAGGCTAATTAAAGTAGGGAAAAGAACTATTTTATTCAAAAAAACCAGTCCCAAAAACTTATCAACTAAAGGCCAAATCAGCAGTTTAGTTATTCAAGCATTAAAAGATATTGGGAATGGTCTCGTTACAGAAGAGGAAGAAAAAAAAGTGATTAATTTTCTAAAAAAAGAAGATGTAAATAATCTCAAAAATGACATAAAATTAGCTCCAGTCTGGATAGCTGAAATAATGAAAAAAGCTCTAACGAAATGAAATTGGACGATTTAGTCAACTTTGATGAAGTCCATCAGAGCTTAGGAAAACAAGCCATTGTAGCCTATAAAATATTGGTTATATTCCAGCTAACTCTTACAATTGAAATCAGATATTGGTAATGAAACACAAATACTTGCATTGCCACTCAAGTAATACTAAATTTGTATAAAGTCAAAAAAAACATGTTAACTGAAAAAGAAATCACATTCCTCGAAGAACAGATTCCATATTTAGCAGAAACAGCTACCAAGCAAGCCTACTGGAGAAGTTTAGCTGAAGGCGATAAAGTTATGATTGCAGAAAATGGAAAACTTATTGAAGTTTCTCCAGACGGCTCTCGGAAAATTATCAAAGAGATTGAAAAACCGATTGCTGTTATTCAAAAAAAATATATAATTTCCAAGTGATGTCAAAGCGACGATTACGCATTTTTGCTGGACCCAATGGTTCAGGAAAAAGTACCATCAAATCTGTTATTTCAGATAGGTCTTTTGGGATATTAACTTAATCCTAATGAGATTGAAAAAGAAATAAATCGACAGGGATATTTAGATATTAGAGATTTTAATATCAATACCAATAGAAACGAAATTGTACGTTTTTTTTAAAATCATCCACTTACTGAACGCTCCGAAAATGGAGATTTCGTATATGAAATAACTTATATAGAAAAAGGTTTTATTTCTTTTCATAACCTTGGTTTTGATTCTTATTTAAGTGCTATTCTGACAGACTTCTTGCGTCATAAACTTTTGAATGAGGGCAAGTCTTTTACATTTGAGACTGTAATGTCATCTCCTGATAAGATTGAAATTCTAAAAAAAGCTCAAACAGAAGGTTATCGTACTTATTTATACTACGTTGCAACAGAAGACCCACTTATAAACCTTTTACGAATTGGGCATCGAGTAAAATCTGGCGGTCATAATGTTCCAAACGAAAAGGTAGTTTCAAGATATTATCGTTCATTAGAGTTATTGTTTGAAGCAGTTAAGCACACAGATAGAACATTTATTTTTGATAACTCAGGCGATAACAAAATATGGATTGCTGAAATTGTTGGGGGAACAGAGATAAATCTTCAGACGGAAGAAATCCCAGCCTGGTTTCAAAAATATATTTTAGATAAGATATAATTCTATACCAGAAACTATTCTTTCTTAAGTACATGCTTACAGATATGTTTGGGATAAAAATATTATAATCTAAGTTTCCTCTCAAAATGGTCGCAAATATTTGCATTTTTTGCGACAAAACTACCTCAATCAAGCTAAGTGGTGGCTTGCCAACAAAAAAGCCGTCTCAAACGAAACGGCTCTTTGTGTACAACCCTAACCACTATGATGAAACATAATTTATTTAATATATTTACGCTGACCGAACCCCCGGCCGATGCTTAAAAATCTTCCTAATTCTAAAAAATGATATAATTCATAAACTCCTAAAATGAGCAACACACCTACCAAGAAAAATTGTAGTGGATAAATCATTATTAAATGACTAAGACTTGTGTAAATTTCTAAAAACATAACGTTGCTTTTTGGGGTTATTTTAACATGACAAAGGTCTGAAAGAATATTTATAAATTTTAGCGTAAAAACCCCTGATTTTTAGTACGTGTTTCACGGTATTTCTACTTATATTGCTCCTTTCAGTTTATCTGTTCTTTCATTTCACATTTATTTTACTTAAATAAGCTAACAATAATGAAAATTAATATCGAAACCGCTGTCGAACAATCGGTTAGTGATGTATGGCGTCAATTTGATGATAAACTGCTACTCAAATTATCACCGCCATTTCCTCCTGTCAAGCTTATATCATTTGGACAGAAAGTTGGCGAAAAAGTTACATTTGAACTAAACTTTTTTATTATACGGCAAATTTGGGTGAGTAAAATCACAGATTCTTATTTATCGGTAGAAGAATCGTTCTTTATTGATGAAGGCGTGCAGTTGCCATTCTTTCTAAAATACTGGAAACACAAGCACCGTATTGTGAAAGATGGCAGTACAGGAAGTAAAATTATTGATGAAATCGAATTTCGTACGCCCACTATTTTGACAGATTACATTTTTTATCCTATCTTGTATCTTCAATTCCTTTATCGCAAACCAATTTATCAGCGAATATTCAAAACCCCTAACCCCTAAAGGGGAATAAAAGTCCCTAAACGCTGACGTTGGTTGACTAAAATATGACCAAAGAAAATATTTAAAGCTCCTTTAGGGCAAGGAGTGAATCAACTAACTAAAAAGTACATTCTTTAGGTGGGAGAATGGATTAAACACTATGAAATTAAACATTACTTGGAAAATCTTCATCGGCATGACGCTCGGTATCATTGTCGGTTATTTTATTCACAATCATTTTGATTTAGGCCAATTTGGAATCAAAGATGCGGCATTACTTACTCCCGAACAAGTAAAAGCCAATGAAGGCATGAAAGATTGGAGTTCGTATCTTCAACTGCTCTCAAAGATTTTTTTACGCCTGATTCAAATGATTTTAGGACCTTTGGTTTTTTCAATACTTACCGTAGGAATAGCCAAATTGGGAGATTTCAAAGTAGTTGGTCGTATTGGCCTTAAAACATTAGGCTATTTTTATTTTGCCACAATCTTATCATTAGTTGCGGGTATGGTTGCCGTAAATGTAATGAAACCTGGTAAAGTAATGACACTCGATTTGCCAAGTACAGGTACTGACACCGGCGTTGAGGCCAAGAAAATGACTCTCGAAAACTTTATCACACACGTTTTCCCGAAGAGTATTTTTGAGGCACTTTCTACCAACGAAGTGCTACAAATCGTAGTATTTTCATTGTTTTTTGGTGTAGCGTTGGCAGCCATTGGTGAAAAAGGAAAAAGTGTAACCAAAGCCCTCGATGCGATTTCAGAAGTAATGTTTAAGATTGTTGGCTACGTTATGACATTCGCACCTTATGCAGTATTTGGCTCGGTTGCGGCAGTTATTGCTGCCAAAGGGCTTGGCGTGTTGGGTGGTTACTTATATTTAATTGTTTGTTTCTTCGCAACTTTGGCATTTTTCATTGTTGTTGTTTTGTGGGTGATATGTCTCACACAAAAAATCGACTACTGGAAATTATTGAAATATGTAAAAGATGCTCTATTCTTATCATTCAGTACGGCAAGTTCGGAGGCTTCAATGCCATTGCAAATTGAACAACTCAAAAAATTCGGTATTTCTGAGCGAATCATCAGTTTTGTTTTGCCTTTAGGTTATTCTTTCAACCTTGATGGTTCAATGATGTATATGACCTTTGCAACAGGCTTTATCGCCCAAATCTACGGTATCGAACTAACACTTGGCCAACAAGTAACGATGTTGCTTACGCTCTTACTCACAAGTAAAGGTATTGCGGGCGTGCCTCGTGCGTCGTTGGTGGTAATTGCAGGAACACTCACGATGTTTGGACTTCCGCAAGAAGGTATCAGCTTAGTTTTGGCGGTTGACTGGTTGTTAGATATGGGCCGCTCAGCAACTTCGGTAGCAGGAAATGCAGTGGCAACGGCTGTTGTGGCTAAATGGGAGGGGGAATTGAATGAAGCTGCATAAAATACAGCAGTTTAGATAACATAGTTTGAGCCACTATTTTTGATAAGATAGTGGCTCATATTTTTAAAACAATCAACACAAGTAAATAATATTCAACTCTTTTATAAATTCATGAAAAAAACTTTTATTTTATTGATAGTAAGCATATTATCAATTTCAGCTAAAGCACAAACGCTAACTATTGCACAGCAAGATTCTGCTTTTGTAAGAGAAAACTACATAAAAACCCAAGTGCAAATCTCGATGCGAGATGGGGTAAAACTTTTTACCAATATTTATACACCAAAAGATGCTTCTCCAAACAATACTTACCCAATTGTGATGCAACGGACTTGCTATGATGTTGCTCCTTATGGGAAGGAAGAGTACCCTAAAATGTTGTATTATTCTCGCTATATGATGCGAGAAAAATTCATTTTCGTTGACCAAGATGTACGTGGACGCTGGATGTCGGAAGGAGTATTCACCAATATGACACCGCATATACCTAACAAAACAAAGCCAACTGATGTTGATGAAGCGTCAGATACTTACGATACCATTGATTGGTTAGTGAAAAATATTCCAAACAACAATGGTCGAGTGGGTCAATATGGCATTTCTTATCCAGGATTTTATACCATCGCAGGAGCTTTATGCGGTCATCCAGCCTTGAAAGCGGCTTCACCACAAGCACCAATTTCTGACTTTTTCTTTGATGATTTTCACCATAATGGGGCTTTTACTTTAGGTTATGGTATGACTTTCCCAGTTTTTGGTGTACAGCACCCTCAACCAACGCCCAATTCGTGGTATGATGATAAATTTCCAAAACTCAATACAGTTGATGGTTTTGATTGGTATAAAACCATGACGCCTTTAAAGAATTTCAACAAAGTTTATGGCGATAATTTCTTTTGGAATGAACTCATCGAACACCCAAATTATGATGAATTTTGGCAAAAACGAAACATCCTACCACATTTAAAAAATGTCAAAAATTTACCTGCAATCATGGTTGTTGGTGGCTGGTTTGATGCCGAAGATTTGCCTGGCCCATTGAATATCTATAAAAATTTAGAGAAATATAATGCAAATGCCTATAATACAATCGTAATGGGACCTTTTGGGCATGGAGATTGGGCTCGTGAGCGTGGACATCATTTTCATTCAAATGTTTATTTTGGAGATAGTGTTTCTACTTATTTTCAGAAAAATATGGAGTTGAAATTCTTCAAACATTTCTTGAAGGAATCTGGCGATGGAAAAACAGGTTTGCCCGAAGCATATTTATTTGATACCGGTAAAAAAGAATGGCGTGAGTTTGCGGAGTTTCCAGTAAAAACTGCTCAAAAAATTGATTTTTACTTAAATCCAAATGGGAAATTATCAAAAGAAATGTCAGGAAAAGGATTTGGGGAGTATATTTCTGACCCATCAAAGCCAGTGCCATACACCGAAGACCCAAAGCAAATTACAGGTTTTAGTCCACGAAATTATATGAGTGAAGACCAACGTTTTGCAGGTCGCAGAACAGATGTAATGACTTACGAAACCGAAGTTTTGACAGAAGATGTCACACTTGGTGGCGAAATCATGGCAAACCTCAAAATTTCAACAACAGGAACGGATGCTGACTTTTTTGTTAAATTAATTGACGTTTACCCTGGAGACGAGCCAAATTCTCCATACACGCCCAAACATATTACGTTGGGTGGCTATCAACAAATGGTACGTAGCGAAATCATGCGTGCTCGTTTCCGTAACTCATTTTCAAAACCAGAACCTTTGGTGGCAAATAAGAAGACGGATATTAATTTCCGTTTGCAAGATGTTTTGCACACATTTAAAAAAGGGCATAAAATCATGATTCAAGTGCAATCAACGGCCTTTCCTTTATTTGATATTAATCCACAAAAATATGTGCCAAATATCTACAAAGCCGAGGAAAAGGATTTTCAGAAAGCAACGCATCGCATTTATGCCGATAGCAAGATTTCAGTAGAAGTATTGAAGTAGGTATCTAACAAAAACGCCTCATAATCGCTGATTATGAGGCGTTTTAATATCAATCATTCTATCAAGCTCCTTGAAGTTTATCTAAGATTAACTCTTCGATATATTCTCTAATTGAATCAATTTTGATTTGTGTTACAACATCTTGTGCGAAAGCCAAAAGTTGCAAACGAATCGCTTCTTTTTTCGGAATACCTCTCGACTGCATATAGAAAATAGCTTCGTCGTTCAACTGCCCAGTGGTTGTTCCGTGCGAACATTTTACATCGTCCGCCCAAATTTCTAACTGTGGTTTTGTGTTCATGGTTGCTTCATCAGAAGTCACCACATTACGGCAGTTTTGGTAAGCGTTGGTTTTTTGAGCATCTTCTCTTACGAAAATTTTACCATTGAAAACCCCCGTTGATTTGTCCATCAAAATACCTTTATAAAGCTCGTGGCTTTCGCAATTTGGTTTTCTGTGGTCAACAACTGTGTGATTATCAACGTGTTGCTTGCCATTTGGTACGTACAAACCAAACAAATGACTTTCGATATGCTCACCATCAAGCACTACATTGAGGTTGTTTCTTACGAATCCACCATTCAAAGTTGCGGTTGCTGAATAAAAATAACTGCGGCCTTTTTGGTAAACTTGCGTAGTACCGATGTGATACGATTTATCGCTTTCGCTTTGCACTTTGTAGTAATCAACCATTGCCGACTCATCAACGATGATTTCGGTAACGGTGTTTACAAATGCAGCACCGTCGCCCACTGTGCGATACGCTTCAGCAATTTTTACTTGTGAATTTTTACCGACAATTATCAAATTACGAGGCTGAGAACCTACATTTGCAGTGCGTACATCCGAGATAAATCTCAAAATAATTGGTTCTTCAACTATCTTATTATCAGCCACTTGTACCACCACACCATCATTGGCAAGAGCGGTATTTAGAGCCGTGAAAGCATCAGTTTCGTAATTGGCATATTTACCAAAATAACCTTCGATTAATTCGGGTTGTTGAGCCAATGCTTCCGAAAACGGAATAACTTTCAGTTTATTTTCGGGAGTGGCAATTTGCGAAAGTTCGGCATTATACACGCCGTTGATAAAATACAAAACGTTTCCAGTAAGATGTGGCAACGGAATCTTATCAAGGTCGGCTTGATTAAAATCGGTTTTTGTATGAAAATCGAATGTTTGTTTTACTAAATTGCTTACATTCGAGTATTTCCATTCTTCATGACGAATAGTTGGAAAACCTAATTTATCGAAATTTTGCATCGCTTCACCACGCAATTGATGAATCGGCAAAGCGGCTTTTCCATTCAATTTTGCTTGTGACAACTGAAAATCAGCGATTAATTCTGCTTTTAGACTTGATGCGTCTTTATTTTCTATCGAACTCATTATTCAAAATTTTCTATAATCAATTTCTCCGAACAATTTCGGAAAATCGGTCTACAATTCTGCAATTGCTTCTAATTCTACTTTATACCCAAAGTGCAATTCTGGCACCGGAATGATTGAACGTGCGGGGCGATGTTCGCCGAAAAATTTTGCGTAAAGTTCGTTCACAATTCCCCAATTTTCTCCGCCTGAAATATAAACCGTAGTTTTCACTACATTTTCAGCACTCAACCCTACTTCCTGCAAAATCTGAGTTAAATTTTCAAAAACAGTTATTAATTGCTCTTCAATACTTGACTCGATTGGCAATTTTTCGGCCGTTTTGATTTTTATCGGCAAAATTCCCGAAGTAAAAAGCAGCCCACCACTCACAATCGCTTGCGAATAATGCCCCACAGGTTTCGGACTATCTTTAACTTGAAATTTCTGCATAAAACCAATTTTGATTGAGAGAATGATAGAATGAGTGAATATTAAAAATTCTATCATTCTCTCATGCTATCATTGAATATTATGCAACTTCAAGAGCGTCAACTTCGTTCTTAATCCAATCGTAGCCTTTTTCTTCCAATTCGAGAGCTAATTCTTTTGTTCCCGATTTTACGATACGACCTTTGTAGAGTACGTGTACGAAATCCGGCACGATGTAATCGAGCAAACGTTGGTAGTGAGTTACTACTACAAACGAACGGTTTCCATCGCGTAATTGGTTAACGCCTTCGGCAACAATACGAAGAGCATCGATGTCAAGACCCGAATCGGTTTCGTCTAATAGGCCCAAAGATGGCTCAAGCATGGCCATTTGGAATATTTCATTGCGTTTTTTCTCACCACCCGAAAAGCCTTCGTTGAGTGAACGTTTCAAAAGAGCATCATCGATTTTTACCAATTTTGCTTTTTCTTTCATACGCTTCAAAAACTGTGCGGCATCCAATGGTTCTTGACCATTGTATTTACGGATTTCGTTGAGAGCCGTTTTCAAGAAATTGATGGTTGTAACACCTGGAATCTCAACAGGGTATTGGAATGCCAAGAAAATACCTTCAGCAGCACGTTTTTCGGGAGCTAAATCGAGTAAATCTTTTCCGTTGAATGTAACCGAACCGTCGGTTACTTCGTAGTCTTCACGACCTGCCAATACCGAAGCCAAAGTACTTTTACCCGAGCCGTTTGGCCCCATGATAGCATGAACTTCACCTGGTTTGATTTCTAAATTGATTCCACGTAATATTTCTTTTTCCTCAATTCTGGCGTGTAAATTACTGATAGTGAGCATTTTATTTTTATTGCTTATGATAAACTTAATAAGTGCGTGCAGAGCGAAACAACAGTAAGAGTATTTCAGTCTGCAAATAATTTGCAAAGATACAATCAAAATAGCCAAGATGCTATTCTTAATTATAATAACTCTAAATAAAGCTTTGTTGTTCCTTTTTTCTTGGATTTTTTATATATTTTCAGGAAACTACTTCGTAAACCTTCACAGGTAAAGCTTTATTTTTGAGGTTGATTTCGCCAACTTCTTGGCATGTAAACGATTCTTTTACTTTCATGTAGGCCTCTTCGCTCAATAAAATTTGGCTCGGTTGGGCGGCCGATTGCAAACGTTGGGCAGTATTTACGACATCGCCTATAACGGTATAGTCCAATCGTCGTAGCGTTGCGGAGCCGATATTCCCCGAAATCACTTCACCAGTATTGACTCCAATCGAAACCTTTGGCGTGTATTTTATGTGGCTTGGTAAACTTTCTTCGATCGAGTCTATGTTGGCTCTTACAGCTAATGCCGCCTCGATGGCACGGTCGAGGTGGTAGTCGCCTTTGAAAACCGCCATGACGGCATCTCCCATAAATTTATCAATGTGTCCACCTTGCTCCATGATTTCTTTGACCATTGCATCAAAATATTTATTGATAAGATTGACTACAACATCGGGTGTTTCTTTCTCGGAAATAGCCGTAAATCCACAAATATCAACAAATAGTACGCTGGCTTCGATGGTTTCGTTGGCTGTCAATGACGACTCAAATTCGTGGCTTCCCATAAATTTCAGTACGTTTTCATCGACATACATTTTCAAAATATTATTTTCTTTGATGGCCTGAAGGGTTTCTTTAAGCTGTATGACGTGTTTGAGTGTTTTTTCGACAGTGAGTTCTAAATCTTCAAAATTGATGGGTTTACATACGAAATCAAATGCTCCTCTATTCATGGCTGTTCTGATATTATCCATGTCTCCATACGCAGAAACAATAACCGATTTTAGTAGTGGATTTTGTTCGGCGAGCTTTGAAAGCAGGGTAAGCCCATCCATTTCTGGCATATTTATATCGCTCAACACGATGTCGATATCAGGTTGCTCCTGCAATACTCGTAGGGCTTCAATTCCGTTGGAGGCGAAGCAAAATTCGTAAACTTTTTCTCTGATTTGTCGGCGGAATTTTTGTTTGATGAGGATTTCTAAATCGGCCTCATCATCAACAACCATTATTTTGGCGTTCATAGTGAGCTTTGGAGTTTTTGTTTGAGTTCGATGAAGTCGATTGGTTTTGTCAGGAAATCGTTTGCTCCCAAAGCCATAGCTTGGTCATAGCTTTGAGCATCGCCATAGGCAGTTATCATCATAATTGTTGGTGGTGAAGAGGGGGATGTAGAACGAATTTGGCGTAAAAGTTCGATTCCACTCATGCCAGGCATATTGATATCAGAAAGTATCAGAACTGCTTCTAAGTCTTGTTTTTTTAAAAATTCCAGAGCTTCCTCGCCCGAACCGCTGAATGCAAAATCAAATTCGCCAGCCCGGATTTCTCGGCGAAAACGTTGCTGAAACAGCGTTCTTACATCTTCTTCGTCATCAACGACTAATATTTTCATAAATGTGCTTTGTCTGAAATTAAAATCAAATATGAGGTAACTTTATAATAAATGTTGTTCCTTCACCTTCTACACTCTCAACTTCGAGCGTACCACCGTGCCCTTTTGTGATAATATCATAGCTGAGTGAAAGCCCCAAGCCCGTGCCTTGTCCGGTTGGTTTGGTGGTGAAAAATGGTTGAAAAATCTTTGTTTTTATGCTTTCGGGCATTCCAGTTCCGTTGTCTATAATTTTGATTATTATCTGATTATCAGATTGTTGTGTAGATATTGATACTGTTGGTTTGTATTGCGTTTGTAGAGACAGGGCATGCCCTGTCTCTACGGTTTCACCAACGGAATTTCGTTTTGAAACAGCATAAAAGGCATTATTGAATAAATTCAATAAAACTCTTCCAAAATCTTGCGGAATAACTTCTATTTTAGGTAAATTCGTGTCTAAATCTGTCTTAAAGTCAGCATTGAAAGTTTTGTCTTTGGCTCTTAGACCGTGATAGCTCAGGCGAAGATATTCATCGGCCAGTGCGTTGATGTCGGTCAATTCTTTTTGCCCGTTGCTGGTTCTTGAATGCTGCAACATTCCGCGTACGATACTCGCTGCACGCTGCCCGTGATGCGTGATTTTTTGTTGATTCTGACTTATATCACTCAAAATTTCTGCGATGTAGGTTTTGTCGAAATCTTCTTTATCGAGTTCTTCTTGTAATTCTTGACAAAGTTCGACCGATACTTCCGAAAAATTGTTGACAAAATTGAGTGGATTCTGAATTTCGTGGGCAATTCCTGCCGTAAGTTCGCCCAATGAAGCCATTTTTTCGGCTTGAATCAACTGGTTTTGGGTAGTTTTTAGTTCTTCAAGAGCTTCTTCCAGCGATTCTTTCTGTTTTCTTAATTCAGCAGTGCGTTCGGCTACTTGGAATTCGAGTTCTTGTTTCTTGGCTTCAATTATTCTTCTTTCAGCTTCAGCTTTATCACGCATTACTTTGTCACGTTTGGCTTGGCGTTGGGCATAAATCGTAAAACCTATAACCCACATAAAGGCAAATCCACGTGCGGTATCAAAGTAGTCTCTGTTATCTTTAAAAAAGTTGGGTGTAAGAAGTAAAAAAATATCGTTGATAAGATAGACAATAGCTGCGGGTACGAATGCGATAGACAACATTCGGGCAGGCGGAAAACCTTTTGAACGCTGAACAGCATACAGGACAGTCAAGCATATAATTGTTGAATAGGATGTTTCGTAGCCCGCCGAATTGATCAGCATCGAGAAAAGAATCATTCCCAGCCACGCGTAGTTCAATATGGTGTGGAGTTTGCGGTCACGAGTCTTTGTTTCTAAGATTTTCATGACAACACCCATCACAACTGCCATTGTGGCAGTGGCAACTACAACATCGCTAAAATCAATTTTACTCATTGATATTGTGGGTTTAAAGTTTGTTTTTAACTCAAACGTCTGATTTTATCATTCTGGGTTCTGATTCTCTGACAAAGAATTCGGAGTACGCTTCTCAAAAGTTCGTTTCGTTCTTCCATTAAATCAAAGAAATCTTCTTGATCGATTCTGAAAAGTAAAACATCGCTTTCTACAACCGCCGATGCAGAGCGTGGTTCGGCATCGAGCAAGGCTAATTCGCCAAAGACATCACCTTTAGTGAAAGTTGCGAGCAGCGTTTCGTGGTCATAGATGCCGATTTCGCCCGCATAGATGATATACATACAATTACCGATTTCGCCTTTTTTGAAGATGGTTTTTCCCTCTTGGAAACTGATTTCTTTCATGATTGGCACAATCGAAGTTAGTACATTTTCGGGAGTTTCGGCAAAAAGTTGGGTATTTTTCAATACAATCACTCGTTCGAGTTCGGATACAGTAGCTTTTTCGTGTGAATGACTCATATCAATCTGTTTAATATATTTTTCAAATTCGGGTTGTTGTCTGCAAACTTCGTTATCGGTAAGTTTTTTGAAAGCCGCTTCTTTGATCAGCGAATTTGGGTGATTGAGGTAAGCCTCAAAAATACTTAGCTCTCCTAACGAAAATTTGTTTTGTGCAGGTTTCCAAGCTTGCAATGCCTGTGCGATTGTCCAATTACCAAAATAGCGTTCGCCTTTATCCAAAATCACCGAAATAATTGACTTCAACTCAGTGTTTTTGCCAATAAATTCGCCAAAAATACTTTTTTTCTGTTCGATATTCGAATCATCGAGCAAAGCATGTAGGCATTTATAAATTTCTCTGGGAATGATATTATCTAAAATTTCGAGGGCATTGGCTCGTTTTTCTTTTGATGAATGTTCTACTCCCTGCATGGCATCTTGCACGATGTCGCGGTCGTAGAGAGAAGTAAGAATATAAAAAATTCGGTCGGAAGTTTGGTCTAATTCATATTGTAAAGTGTCTTTAGGTATCGAATCAAAACCATTCAAGAGTTGATAAACGTGTTTAAATTCATGTTCTAAAGATTGCTCGAAGAAAGCACGATGGGTTTCATTTTTTTCAAAATTTCCCAAAGCCTTCAAAGCAGCCGTACTTACTTCCCAATTTTTATTTTCGATTAAATAAAACAGCAGTTTTCGGGAGTCTTCGGTTTGATATTTCTCACAAAAACTGATAAGTTTTCTAAGAGCAAAAGTATCATCGGTGTTTTTGAGGGAAGAAATTGTGAGGAAGCCTTCTTCGCCAATGTTAATGAGTTGTTTTAAAGCTCGTTTGGCCATCGAATGACTAAACAATAATTGTGTCAGCGAAACTATCATCGGTTTTGTAGCCAAACTTCCTGCGGCTTTGATTGCCTCGGGTTGAAGTTCGGTTTTCGATAAAGAATCTGAAACGAAAATTTCGTATTCACTTAGTTTTAAAGACTTTATGAGTCGCAAGGCCACTTGTTTCTGCTCTAAACTACTTCCAGATAAGCAATATTTTTCAAGTTGCTGTTTGCCGATTTTGTTGGGCGTGGCGAGCGTGGTTGTCAGAATTCCTTCGGTCAATGCCAAATCATCAGAAGTTAGGTATTCATTTATTTTTTCTTCTGTCCAAAAACCTTTTTTACTTAAAATTTGTCCGCCTAATTGTCTGCAAATTGCGTTGGGTTCGGTTGCAATATTATCACTCAATATTTTGATACTTTCAGCACTTATTTCAAGTTTATTGGCAGCACGCAAGGCGGCTATACGTACATTTTCTGATGAATGTTGGAGTAAATTTGCCAAGTACGCATCTAATTTTGGTGCATCGAAACGAGTTATCCAATCAATGGCACTGATAACTTCTTCGGGCTTTTCGCTTTTAAGGTTTTTAATAATTGCCTTAAAAGCATCTTTTTGCATCACCAATTCATCATCGCTCAAGAAACGCTTGCTCAAAGCCGTTTTCAACTCCATAATATAATGACGAAACGCCCGACTCAGGTAATAGAAGGCAATAAACGCCGAAAGAACCGTAAAACCGAAGTGAATCCAAGTGAAAGAAAAATCGAAATAATACTCGGCGTAAAGTAAAAGTCCTGCGATTCCCATTCCCAAAGGCTCATAAAAACCTTTGGCGAGCGTGTGTCCTTTGAGGCGTTGATGTGTAGAAAGTGGCTGAAACATGACCAAAAAAACAGGGTCGAACATCGTACGACGCATGACTTCAAAGAGCAAATATGCAGCACTGAAATCAATCAGAAGTGAAGTTTCATCATTTCTGAAAGAAGATAAAACCACTAAAGTTGCCGAAATAATCACCGTTCCGACTGGTAAGAAAAGCAGGGCATTTCGCAAACCAAATCTATCAATCACTTTACTCGAAAGCAAGAGTTTTACAATCGTAGAAATAGAATACGTGATGGCCAACATATAACCCACAAAAGCAATGACATCGTGTTGGCTATGAAATTTGTACTTGACGTTTACGAAGAAGTTATACTCGATCCAAGTAGCAGAAAGCGACACCGCCACCAAACCAATACACATTTCATAGATCAGACGATTCCCTCCAAAAAGTTGTTGAATAAATTTAGAATCGTCTTTCCTAATCTTACGCTCAGGTTGAGCTTCTGGCATTTCGGTAAGCTGTAAAGTACGTTTTTGGGTGAAAAATGCCAACAAAAACATCACAAATGCTACTGAAATCAGAATTGCCAAAACCGAAGTTGAGTGAATAAGCACGGTCAGAATTGCACCGATGGCTTTGGCAGGAACATCGCCCGAGCCAATGACACTAAAAATACGCTTGCTCTGACGCACATCAAAAACGACCGCCGAAACACCCCAAAACTCCAAATTTACCAATAAATAAATGATACGAAAACCCACCATGATGCCAACAGCCGTAAAAATTGAGTGACTCAAATAGACAATGAGTCCCATCAATAACGACATCATCAAAACCGCCAAAAGCACTCGACTACTAAGTTTTTGGAGCAGATAATGGTGTTCGTAGTATTCATAAACTTTGCCCACGCCCATCATGGCGAGTGTAGAGAGAATATAGGCAATTGGCAAAGAAAATTCGGGGTGATTTTCGAGCAAAATAATATTGGCCGAAACGTAAACCAAGACTGTTCCGATGCTAATAAAAAAATTATGAAGAAAAAATAAGATTAAAGTCGATTGTTCTTTACTTCGGGTAAACAAATTGGCCATTGTGGGTCTTAAATGTGAACATCGCAAGTTAGGAATTTTGCTTGAAAAACTTTTGAAATAAGTCTAATGATTTGTAATATTGCAACATAGTATGGTAATAATACAAAAAAATATAGCCCCGAATAGCCTTTGCTTGGTAGAAAACTGTAGCGAAAATCCTACGGGGCTTTATCGCCACTTTTGTAAACCACATCGAATTTCAATTTTCTTCTTTCAGTTGCTTGCCTTCATGGCCAATTTTGGGTTTTACTAACCCCCCCGCCCCTAAAGGGGAGCTTATACCACTACTTTAAAACATAAATTCTGTCGTCTGTGGATTGTTGTCCGTGGACTCTAACTCGTTATTTCTCAATGAACAATAATATATTTGTATCTTCAGAAGTAGGTACTTTACGTCGCCTTGTTATCCATAGTCCAGATAGTGGTTTGGGCAAAGTTGTACCTTCAAAAGCTCAAGATTGGTTATTTGAAGACATCGTGCATCTCGAAACCATGCGTAGAGATGAATATGATTTCTACGTAAAAATCCTTTTGTATTTTCTTGATAGTGAGAAAGTTAAAGGAAAACTAAGCGAAATTGACTCCGATAAATCAAGAGATTTTTATAAGCCTTCCAACAAAAAGTATTTCAACTCCGATAAAGTTATTGAGTTTGAGAAATTACTCTCGGATATTTTAGAAATGTCGATAGTGCGAACCCAACTCATTGCGGCGGTTTGTGCGGTTGAAGAATGTTCGTACCAGTTTCAAAACGAAATGGCTAAAATGCCAAACATCGACTTGGCAAGAGTACTGATAACGGGTATTTTACCGAACAATAAAATGCTCTTTCCGCCAATTCCGAATCTGATTTTTACTCGTGATATTGGTATTGTTGTAAACGACCATCTTTTGCTCAATAAACCAGCCAAATATGCCCGCACAAGAGAGTCGCTTTTGGCAAAATACGTTTTCTTTAATCATCCGATGTTTGAAGATTTGCAAGGAAAAATCATTGAGATTACGGAAGATGAAAACCATTTTTTATTGCCAGAAGAAGAACAAGAAGGCCGCTTGAACACGCTCGAAGGTGGCGATGTAATGATGGTTGCACCAAACCATTTACTCATTGGTGTCAGCGAACGAACTTCGGTTGAAGCAGCCAGACAAGCCATTGATTTATTATTCGAGAAAAATGCAGTGCAGAAAGTTACGATTGTGAAAATTCCGCAAAAACGTGATTATATGCACATCGACACCGTTTTTACGCAAATCAAACGCAATGTTTGGGTACTGCTTGGCTCGCTCGGTAGAATTCAAGAAGAAGCCGAAAAACAATCAATTTGGGAAGAACTCGGCCAACAGCCAAGCTACGAAGCATTGACGATTAAACAATTTATTAATAAAGATGGTGTGGTAAAAGTAAAAAACTTTGCTAACCTCGAAGACTTGCTTTCATCAATAACAAAAGATGATTTGAATTGTTATGAGCCTATAAAGTTTGTATATTCGGGCAATAATGAGTTCCCTTACGGAGCAAGGGAACAATGGACAGATTCGTGTAATTTATTGGTCGTAAAAGAAGGAATTGCCATCGGTTACGACCGAAACGATAAGACCGCTGAAGCATTCCGTGAAGCAGGTTTTCAGACAATTAGAGCGGCTGAATTACTCGAAAAATTCGAGAAAAACGAGCTTTCGCCCGAAACCTTGACCGATACAATTATTATGTTGCCATCGGCCGAACTTTCAAGAGCCAGAGGCGGCTCACATTGTATGAGTATGCCGATACTGCGTCAATTTTGAATGAGTGAATGATAGAATGAGTGAATGATAGAATAGAAAAAAAACTTATTCTATCACTCACTCATTTATGAAGAGTAATTCACTTCTTCAAACTATTATTCATTCATTCTCTCATTCACTAATTCAACATTAAATTTTATGCAAGCACAAACCACTTCCAACATACTCATGATTCGGCCAGTGAATTTTGCTTTTAATGAGCAAACCGCCGAAAGTAATGCTTTTCAAGATGTAAAAGCTAAGTCTTTGACTAACAATATTACGCAAGAAGAAGCCCTTCGAGAATTTGATGCGATGGTGAGCCAATTGCGGGCTGCTGGCGTAAATGTAATGGTCTATGACGATACACTTGAGCCGCATACGCCCGATAGTATTTTTCCGAATAATTGGATTTCGTTTCATCATTCGGGCAAGGTTTGTTTGTATCCGATGCAAGCAGAAAACCGCCGTTTGGAGCGTAGAAGCGATATAATTGATGATTTACGCACAAAATTCCATGTAGAAGTTGTGCTGGATTTTACACATTTCGAGAAAGAAAATAAGTTTCTCGAAGGTACAGGCAGCATGGTGCTCGACCGCATGTATCGTACTTCTTATGCCTGTATTTCACCTCGCACAAACGCAGAGGTTTTGGATGCTTGGGCAAAGCAAATGAATTACAAATTAGTAAAATTCACTTCGGTTGATGCCCATGGCAAAGAGGTGTATCACACGAATGTTGTTATGTGTGTGGGTGATACGTTCGCAGTTATTTGTTTAGAGTCAATTCCTGATTTAGATGAGCGTTTGTTAGTGAAAGAATCTTTAGCTAATAGCGGCAAACACGTCATTGAGATTTCGCTCGAACAAATGAATCAGTTTGCGGGAAATATGTTGCTGGTTAAGAGTTTGAAAGGAAATAATTTGCTCGTAATGTCAACATCGGCTTATAATTCGCTGAACCGTTCGCAAATACTCGAACTCGAAGAATATGCTGTTATTCAACACTTTGACCTCAATATGATTGAAACTTGCGGTGGTGGTTCGGCACGCTGTATGATGGCCGAAGTACATTTGCCAGGGAAATAAAAAGTGTGGCGTGAAAATTGTAAATTTTCAAAACTAATAAATACTTTTGTACGTTAACACTAATACAATTATAATCTTAAAATTATGACTATCTCTTTACCAACATATCACAATTCGTTTGAAGCTCATGCTTCATGGGCATTGTCTATTCCAAGTATAGGGAGTATTTTATACAAGCCTTTGATTAGTGGCTATCAAAAAATATTATTAGAACTAACTGGCTATCAGTCATTTATACATGAATTAAGTAAACAAGACGCTCAAGAAGCTATTAATTCAATATCAAAATTTCAAACAATAATTGAAAAGATTGCTACAAAAAAGACTAATAGCCGCAATTCAAACTTACAAGAATTTTTAAACCTTGTAACCAAAATAAATAATAAAATAAACGAAAATAACTTCTTACTTACACTCATAATCGAAGATGAATTTGATAAATCTATGAGTATTGAAGAAATGTTAGAGGATTATTATGATGGATTAGATGCAAAAAACAGAGCGTTTGAAGAAAAGATACCTTTTGAAACTTTTCTAAAAACAGCTTAATTATCTTCTTTATGGCTTACAAAATAGTTATTTCTAAAAGTGCTGCCAAAGAAATAAGAGAACTACCAAAAGATTATCAGGAGACAATTAATGCTAAAATCAATGCCTTAGCCTCAAATCCATATCCAAACGGTTATAAAAAACTTAAAGGTTCTAAAGATTTATTTCGTTTTAGAGTTGGGGATTATCGGGTTATCTATAAAATAATCAACAACGAACTTATTATAGAAGTTGTTAAAGTTGGTCACAGAAGAGATATTTATGACAATTGAATAAAAAAGCCCTCATAAAAGGGCTTTTTTGCTAAATCTTTAACCAAAACTAATTCCAAAACTTCTTCGTATATTTAGTCGTTTAGCTGACAAATCGGTATTTTCAAAGTCCACAATTTTGTAAAAGAATTGTTTCAAAACTCAACCCTCATGGAACACGTTGTTATTATCGGAAATGGCATTAGCGGAATTACTGCCGCTCGACATATCAGAAAGCAATCTGATTGTAAAATTACTGTCATTTCGGGCGAAACTGAACACTTTTTCTCTCGTACGGCTCTCATGTATGTCTATATGGGACACATGAAGTTTGAACATACGAAACCCTACGAAGATTGGTTTTGGGAGAAAAATCGTATTGAGTTGAAACGTGCATGGGTTAAAACAGTTGATTTTGAAGAAAAGAAATTATATTTCAGATTGCCCAACGATACGGATGATAAAGAAGTAAAAATTGGTGGCTCAATCAGTTATGATAAATTGATTTTAGCACTTGGCTCAACGCCCAATAAGTTTGGCTGGAAAGGGCAAAACCTCAAAGGTGTGCAAGGACTTTATAGCTACCAAGATCTAGAGTCTTTGGAAGAAACAACACCACGAATTCAAAAAGCAGTCATTGTGGGTGGTGGTTTGATAGGCGTAGAATTGGCCGAAATGCTTCATTCGAGAGGAATTGACGTAACATTTTTAGTGCGGGAAAGTAGTTTTTGGAATGCCGTAATGCCGCCCGAAGAGTCAGCCTTGATTTCGAGACACATCAAAGAAAATCATATAAATCTTCAATTTTCGAGCGAGTTAGACGAAATAATTGGCGATGAAAATGGGCAAGTAAAAGCGATACGAACAAAATCGGGTGAGGAAATCGAATGCCAATTTGTGGGTTTAACGGTTGGCGTTAGTCCAAATATTGGTTTGTTGAAAGTGCCACAAGGAAACATGATTGGAAGAGAAAAGCCTGCGTTTGTGTTGGGGGTTGGCGGAATAAAACTCAATCGTGGAATTTTGGTAAATGAATACCTCGAAACAAATATTGCGGATGTATATGCCGTTGGAGATTGTGCAGAACACGAAAAACCACAAGTTGGAAGGAAAAATATTGAACAAATTTGGTACACGGGCCGAATCATGGGCGAAACAGTAGCCCGAACAATCTGCGGTAAACCAACCAAATATCAGCCTGGGATTTTCTTCAACTCGGCCAAATTCTTTGATATTGAGTATCAAACTTACGGTCAAGTCACTGCCGAATTGCCAGTAGGCACGAAAACTTACTATTGGGAACATTCTTCGGGCAGAATCTGCGTAAGAATCAATTATCAAGCTGATAGTAAATCAGTTACAGGAATGAATACTTTTGGTATCAGAATGCGACACGAAATTTGGGATGAGTGGATTTCGTCGGGTAAAAGCATCGAATATGTTTTAGAAAACCTTCCAAAAGCCAATTTCGACCCCGAATTTTTCAAACAGTACGAAAAAGAAATATTGGAAAAATACAACGCTGAAACAGGCAGCAGTTTAACATTAAAATCAAAAAAAGGGATTTTCTCAAAAATATTCTAAAGCCATGATACAAAAACTCGGACTCTTTATTTTTCTTGCTGCATTTGGGCTATTTGTTGGCACTTTGGGCATGAATAATTATACCTTGACCAATGAAATTTTGGAGAAAAACTTCAAAGAAGATGCCCTTCTGGATGCTAAAATAGAATTGGCTTCGATGGTTGACCAAAGCTATTCAAATTCATATACATTCGCTTCCGATTTATCAGAAGGAATAAATCAACTCAATAAAGTCTATAATGCTCAACAAGCATGGGATAAAAAGATTTATGAAGACACAATCTTGACAATCGTAAAATCTTCTGCAAATGGATATTTGGTTGATAATAAAGGTATTATGTTTCTGTTGACTTTCGGTTTGGCTATATTTGGGGCATTACTTTTTATCCTTCCCGAAGCACAAAAACCCGCAGGAATTAAAAACAATGGCATTTACTTCAACCCTGCCATGACACGCAAATGGCTGGGCATTGGCATTGGTACTTTTTTGATATTATTCTATATTGCTCTTTATTTCAAGCCGCAATACATTGCCAATTGGACAATGCTCGTTGACCCTGTGAGTAAACTCATCAATGGTGGCGAAGCGAGTCGTTGGTTTATGTATGGTTTTCTCTACACGATTTCTGTTTTGGTAATGGGAATCAGATATATTATCAAATATCGACATTCTAAATATCAGATTTTCAGGACTTTATCCATTATGTTCTTTCAGACTTGTATTGCTTTCATTTTACCCGAAATCATGTCGAATCTGAATTTACCATCGGCCGATTTAAAAAATATGTGGCCGCTCGACTATTCATTTTTCTTTAATTATAGGATTGACAAATTAATTGCGGGCGGTACATTTGGTATATTTTTATTGGTGTGGGGAATTGCACTTTTTGTAGTTGGTGTGCCAGTGATGGTCTATTTCTTTGGTAAACGTTGGTACTGCTCGTGGGTTTGTGGTTGTGGAGGATTGGCTGAGACTTTGGGCGACCCTTTCCGACAACTTTCTGATAAATCTCTGAAGGCGTGGAAGATAGAACGCTATCTGATTCATGGAGTTTTGGCTTTTGCCATTATCATGACCATCGGCGTGCTTTATACCTACTTTACTGGTAGCTATAATCTACTCGGTTTTATTC